>CABUQI010000004.1 GCA_902493545.1 uncultured Collinsella sp.
TCGGTCGGCGGCGGATTCACAGGTCAGGACAAAATCACTCATATGAGGCTCCTTACTCATTGCTGCGCAAATTATCGCACAGTGAGCCTACATGCGGTACATATGTCCACTATTTACCAAATCGAACCAAATATAGTGAACATCTTTACCACCATCGTCTCCACCGGCCCCATGCATAAATATCTGAGAAAACACCCTCTGTCGTCTCCATCCAACCGACACATCTACCTTCACTAAATCGATTTACCAAACCGTTCAGCCGACAATTCAGCCGCTGGCGCAAAATCGAAACAAAAGCGGCGCATACTGATAAACGTTTGATGCTGTTTATCAGTTTTACCAGCCCCATCGGAAGGTGTTTCATGGTCGCATTCGATTGCAACCCGCAAGACTTCAAGTATCTGCGCCTGCTGTCGAGACAGTTTCCCACCGAACAATCCGCATTTACCGAAATTATCAACCTCTCGGCCATCCTTAACCTACCCAAGGGCACCGAGCATTTTATGAGCGACGTGCATGGTGAGTACGAAGCCTTTATGCACATCCTCAACAACTGCTCGGGCGTCGTGCGCGAACATGTCGACGAGATCTTTGGCGACACGCTCTCCTTTGACGAAAAGGGCGAGCTGTGTACGCTCATCTACTACCCGCGCGAGAAGATCGACCTGGTCCGCAGTCAGCGCGAGGACTCGCCCACCTGGTACAAGACGATGCTTGACCAGCTCATCATGGTCGCTCGCTCACTTTCAAGCCGCTACACGCGCTCCAAGGTGCGTAAGGCCATCCCGCGCGATTACGCCTATATCATCGACGAGTTGTTGCACACGCACCCGGACGAGAACAACTATCGCGTGCGCTATCACGAGCGCATCGTGGAGTCCATCCTGGAGACCGCCAGCGCCGACGACTTTATTGAGTCGCTCGCCTCGCTCATCAAGCGCCTGGCCGTCGACCACCTGCACCTGGTGGGCGACATCTTCGACCGCGGCGGCGGCGCGGCCAAGATTATGGACCGTCTGCTCACCTACCATTCGCTCGACATCCAGTGGGGCAACCACGACCTGCTGTGGATGGGCGCTGCGACCGGTGAGCCCGCCTGCATCGCCACGGTGTTGCGCAACAACCTACGCTACGACAACTACGAGATCCTGGAGAACGACTACGGCATCTCGCTGCGTGAGCTTGTCGCCTTTGCCGATGCCACCTACACCGCCGGTGAGTCCATCACCCCGCTGATCAAGGCCATCAACGTGCTGCTCTTTAAGCTCGAGGGCCAGATTATCCAGCGCCACCCCGAGTTCGATATGACCGACCGCCTGTTACTCGACAAGATCGACCACGACACCGGCACGGTCACGCTCGCCGACGGCAGCGTGTGGCCGCTCACGACCAACGACTTCCCCACCGTCGACCCGGCGGACCCCTATACGCTCACGTCTCAGGAGCAGCACATCATCGACAAGCTCGTGTCCGAGTTTGTCACCGCCGATCACCTGCATCGCCATATCGATTTCCTCTATTCCCACGGCTCGATGTACAAGGTCGCCAACGGCAACCTGCTCTTCCATGGCTGCGTGCCGCTCAACGAGGACGGCACCTTTAGCAGCATGAACTGCCTGGGCACCTGGCACGCTGGCCGTGATTATCTCGATTTTTGCGACCACATCGCCCGCCGCGCGTGGCGCGTGGGCGACCGCGATGCCCTCGACTGGATGTGGTACCTGTGGATTGGCTTCAATTCACCCGCCAGCGGACGCCTGGTGCGTACCTTTGAGCGCGCCTATATCGCCGATAAGAGCACCTGGGTCGAGCCGATGGACCCGTACTTTACGCTTACCAAGTCGCCCTCGGTCTGCGATGATATCATGCGCGAGTTTGGCGTCGCGCCCATGGCATGCTCGCCGACCGGCCACATCATCAACGGCCACACGCCCGTTAAAACCACCAAGGGCGAGCAGCCCATCCGCGCCGAGGGCAAGCTGCTGGTCATCGATGGCGGCTTCTGCCGCGCTTACCATCCCAAGACGGGCATCGCCGGCTATACGCTTATCTCGAGCTCGCGCGGCTGCCGCCTCAAGTCGCACCGGGCCTTTACGACGGTTGCCGAGGCACTCACGCGCAACGTGGACATCGAAAGCGAGACCAACCGTTTTGACCAAGCGGACCGTCGCCGCATGGTGAGCGACACCGATACTGGCGCCAAGATCCGCAGCCAAATCCAGGACCTGCGCCAGCTGCTCGATGCATATAGAAACGGTGCTATCGAGGAGCGCGCCTAGCACCCCACCCGCGGGGATTGGCTAAACTTGCTGAGTTAGTCATCCCCGCGGCGCTTCGGCGCCAGCTTAAGGCAGGTACCATGCAAAAGCTCCTTGCGCAGATCATGAAATTTGGCGTCGTCGGTGTCATTGCCACGGTTATCGACTTTGGCATTATGAATCTGCTTCACTACGGTCTGGGCCTCAACATCCTAATCGCCAACACCAGCGGCTTTATCATCTCACTCATCTTTAACTACCTCGCAAGCATGAAGTACGTGTTTGCGCACAAGGAAGGCATGAGCCGCCGCCGCGAGTTCATCATCTTTGTCGTGCTGTCCGTGATCGGTTTGGTGCTCAACGACGGCATCGTGCTGGCGCTCAACGCCGGCCTGGGACTCGAGGCCAATATCGCCAAGATCTGCGCCACCGCGCTTGTCATGGTCTACAACTTTGTGACCCGAAAAATCTTCCTGGAGGGCGACGAGACAAAATAGCTCGAAACCCCTGCAGCATTACGGCGCCCACGGACGACGCGCACTCAGCGCAGTATCGTCCGTGGGTGTCGCTCGTTTACGGGCAAATTTTCAACGTTTGCGGATTAGCTCTTGAAAATTTGGCGAGTTCATATAGTTCTTGGCAAAGACCTTACGTTTCCCTTGTAAAAGCTCTAAAGTATCCTCTGCTCGATTCATCAACGCATTGGATGTGATTACGTGCGCAAGGCGCTGGCACAACCTCATACCAAGCAGTTCCTCAAGTTTGCCGTCGTGGGTCTTATCTCCTTTGGCATCGACTGGGGCATGCTCATTGCGCTCGTCGAGCTGTTCCACCTCGACTTTTTGATGAGCACCACGGTTTCGTTTATCACGTCCGTCGTGGTCAACTACTGGCTCAGCATGAAGTACGTGTTCGACCACCGCGAAGGCATGAGCCGCAAGCGCGAGTTCACGATCTTCACCATCCTGTCGGTGATCGGCCTGGGCCTCAACGACCTGTACATGTTTGTGGGCGTCACGTTTTTGAGCATCGGCTACCAGGCCATGAAGGCCATCGCCACGTTCCTCGTCACCTGGTACAACTACTTCAGCCGCCGCTTCTTCCTCGAGGGCGCACGGTCATAGTCGATTCACTATTTGCTTGAATGTATAACCGGTTGGAATTCCCATTCCAACCGGTTTTTTGTTTGCCGAGAGACCCGGCGATCCAGTCCCATTCGCATGAAAAACGGGCGGCTCGGATGTTGGTCCGAACCGCCCGTCTGGCGCGCTATGTCGAGGCCTCTAGTCTGTAACGTAATACCAGACTACGTTGTCGCCGTTTGAGAGAACGTAGTTACTACAGGCCGTCATGGGCGTTGTGCCGTTGACGGAATACATCCAGCCGCTCGTGCCGCCGTACTGTTTCTCGGCCAAACCACCAATCGCAGAAACATACGTGCCGTACGATGAGCCGTGTGCGTTGACAGAGAGGCCCAGCGCGCACAGGGCATCGTAGACGGTAGCACCTTCGTTAAAGGTAAAGGTGCCACCAGAGGACACAGGATTGTCCACAGCGCTCGATGTGACCGAAACCGTCACCGTAACGTAGTTGGACTCCTGTGAGCCGCTCTGGCCGCCCGAGGAGGCGTTTCCACCATTAGAGGATGAGGCTCCATCAGACGACTGGCCACCGCCCGAAGAAGCACCGCCAGACGCATTGGAAGTATCACTGGCTCCCGTATTTTGGGCAGCGGATTTATCGCCAGACTTCTTGCCGCCCCGGTCCTCGGACTTCTTGCTATCCGAGTTTTTGTCCGATTCCTTGTTTGAAGACTCGGAATCGTCCTTGTCGTCGTTCGAACCCTTGGACTCATCTTTTGCGTCATTCGATGACTTGGAATCCTTGGAACTGGCCTCGCCCGAAGTCGTAGTCGAGCCAGACGCCTTGGTGTCCTTGGTGACGACGCTCTCCCCCGTCACGGTCTGAATGATCCAGTCGATGGACCAGGCACCGCTTGTGGAAGGATGGACGAAACCCAGCGAGACGACGATCAGAATGGTGCATGCAGCAGTCAGAACGCCGAGGAGCGCCTTGCGACGAGAGGTGGACGCCGCCGAAGCGGCGCCCTTTTGCTTTGGATCATCGAGCTGAATGAACGAGGAATCTGGTTGCTTGGGGTCAGCGTCCTTGGATTTATTGGACACAGCCCTCACCTACCGACGTTTGGTGAACACGAACACGCCGACGATGGCGAGACCGATGACGCCGGCGGCAACGCCAACAATGGCGAGCGGGTTGGTGCCCGTCTCCTGCTCGGAAGCACTAGAGGACTTCTTAGCAGTGGTCATGGAAGCAGCACCCGTATCGGACTTGGAATCGGACTTCTTGTCGGACTTGTTGTCCTTCTTGTCGGACTTGTTGCCCTTCTTGTCAGACTTCTTGTCGGACTTCTTGTCGGACTTGTTGTCCTTGGTCTCGGTCTTGGTCGACACCGTCGTCTTGGTCACCGGCTTCTTGCCCGGGGCAATAGCGCCGCCCTTCGAGCCGGAGCCAGAACCCGTGCCAGCGTCAGTGCCGGAACCAGTACCGGTACTAGAACCGCCGCCGCCATTCGAACCAACGCCGCCATTGCCGCCATTGGAGCCTGAACCGCCATTACCGCCAGGGTTAACGGCATTCTTAGTCCACTTGGCATACAGCGTCAGGTCGGCCGTCACCGGCGTACTGAAGTCATACGCCTGCGTGCAAGTCTCATCGGTATACCAACCGCCGAAAGTGTAGCCATCGCGCGTCGGATCGGCCGGCTTGACCAGCTTGCCGTCGGCCGTAGCAACAAACTTAGTGTCGCAAGCAGACCCGCCGTTGGAATTAAAGGCAACCGTCCAAGACTCGACAGCTCCAAGTTTAAACAGCGTGCCCGAGTCATTGATGTAGTACAGGTTGCCAGATGCATCGGCAATGACCGGAGAGTCGCAGTGCTGGTAATGGCCAGCCGCATCATAAATCTGCGTCGCCTCTGCATCGCCGAGCGTATAGCGATACACGCCACCACCAGCAGAGTAGTTGACGTAATCCTTGCTATCCGCGCTGTTAACGGTGAAGTACACATAGGTCTTGCCACCCTGAACACTCACCAGCGGAGTAGCAGCAATACCGTTAAATCCGGCCGGCAGTTCTTTACCGTCAGCAGCGGTGACCATCGTGGTCTTACCGGTCTTCAGATTATAGAGAGCCAGAGCAGAGCCAGTAGCCGTCTGTCCGCCGACAATCAAGTTTTCGCCAGCCACCGCCGGTGCGCTCATGTTATTAGTAAGACCCAGGTCGACCGTCTTCTGCTCGCTCAGTACGCCCTTCGCCGAAAGCGAAATCACATGGAGCTTTCCATCGTGCGTCATCTGATAGAAGGTCGAACCATTGGACGGATCGGCGACACAGTCGGCGTTCGCGAGAGCGCCGAGCTTCATGGTCGAAACGACATCGCCCGTCGTCTTATCAATGCACTTAAGCGTGCCCGCGCTCGTAGGAACGATGGCATACTTATCCGTCAAAGCCGCACCAGTCCAGTAATAGCCCTCGGAAGCGTCAATGTTCTGCCAAGAAACTTCGCCCGTGGCAATCTTAATGCGCATAAAGGAGCCGTTGCCGTAGGTCGCGTTGTAATTCTCGTCATACGAAATATCGACCGAGCCTACATAGACGTACTCGCCGTCCGAAACGACGGTGCAGGAGCTCTGCGTCAAGTCCGTCAAACCAGGCGACAGCCACTTGCAGATCAGCTTGTCTGCAGTAATCGCCTGGACCGCACCGCCGTTGAGCGGAACGATGATAAGGCCATTGGTATAGATTGGGCGAGAGGTATAGCTCACCTTAGAGGCAAGCGGCGCAGAGGCAACCTTTTTGCCCGTGGACGAATCGATCTTAATGAGCTCGTTCTCGGTCGCGATGTACACAAAGCCGTTAGCGATGACAGGCTCGCTGCAGTTGGCATACTGCTGGCCAGACTCGGCCTTCCAATCGAAGGCCCACTTAAGACCGGCGGCCTGCGCAGGCGTCTTGGCATCCGTTACGGTCGAACCGTTGCCACTGTTGCCGTAGCCGGCCCACTCGGCATCCCAATCAGGAGTCGTCGCACTCGGGTCCACGACAATCTTGTCGGGATCGGGCATGGCCGAATCGTCGGTGGTATAGGCAAGCGTAACCTTATCGCCGCTTTTGAGCGTAATCTGATTGGCGCAGAGTAAGGAGGGCTCTCCATTGATATACAGGTGCCAATATTTATTGGTCGCAGCATCCCAGGCATACGGCTTGTGATCGAACGGCGAGTTGATGGAATTGAGGAACCAGTACTCACCACTCTGGGAGCCGTTGTACGTAACGCCCTTCGCCTTCAGCACCGTCTCAATAAGGTCCTGAGCCGTAGAGCCTTCGGGCAGGGAAACATTGCTTGCCGAGCCCCAGCGAGTATTGTTGCCGTTGACATCGGGGCCGATGATATCGGCGGATCCAAGCACCTGACCAGGGAGGGCATCGCTGTCGCCAGCATACATAAAGGTGACGGCGTCACCCTCATGGAGCTCGTAGGCACCAGCGCCAACGTCGGCGAACTTGTACTTTGCGTCGGACTTGCCCTTTACGTAGAAGCGCCAATAGCTATTGGTCGCAGCATCAGAGCCACAATAGGTCTTACCGTCAAGCGGCGAGGTAATGCCCCTAAGGTACCAACCCCAAGACTCTTCTGTAGCTTTGAGTTTAAGACCAGTCTGCTCCAACAGGTCCTTAGCAGTAGAGCCCGCCTTGAGACTCGTCTGGCCCGTCGAAGCCCAAACCTGCTGCTTGCCGTCCTTGTCCTTGCCAAGCACCTGAACGGAAGCATGGACAGAATCGGACGGCAACTGGTCTCCCCAGCCACCGTAGAACCACGTGACGGTATCGCCAGCATGGATGGTGACATTGTCCGCCGTATAGTCACTCGACTTGCCGTTGATAAACAGCTGCCAATAGGTCGAATAATCTTGGGGCGTACCCAGCTCAACACCGTTGTACTTAAGGCTCAGAATGAAGGAGCCCGCAGCAACGGCGTCAATATCATTCGCCTCAAGCGCGACCTTCGTAAGATCAAGCGCGCTCGAACCGGACGTCACCACATACTGCGCGTTGTCGACCCAGGTTTGAGTCTTGCCCTGGGCATCGCGACCAATGACGGTCACATTCGCAGCAAGCTGGTCCTTAACGACAGGGGACGCGCTACCAGCCGTATAGGCAAACTCAATCTTCTGCCCCTGGGTGAGTTTGACGCTGCTCGCGCCAACCGAGGAAGACGCGCCGTCGACGAACAGCTGCCAGTAGGCATGAGTCGTCGGATCGTAGGCAAGCGTGCGGCCATCGCTCGGGGAGGTGATGCTTTCGAGGTAGAAACCGTATGCCGTGTTCGGATCGTACTTCGCCTTGAAGCCCGTCTTCTCCTGCAGCTTAATGAAGGCATCCGCAGCCGTCGCGCCCTCGTCGAGCTTGAGCTGCGTAGGCGCCACCCAGGTCTGAGCCTTGCCGTCGGCATCGGTGCCGATAATCGAGAACGAGACCTCGATTTGCTTCTTGACGACATCGCCAGTTTCTGTCGGGTTCTCTGTCTGGACGGCAGCCGCGGCGGCAGATCCTGCTTGGCCAGCGGATGCCGTCGAAGACTGCTCGCTCGTGGCAGGGCTCTCCCCCGTCGCCGAGCCTTCGTCGCCAGTTGCTGCCTCTGTAGTGGCGGCACTAGCTGCAGGCGCGCTCCCGGAATCCGAAACCTCGGCGCCGCTCTGCTCAGCGGTACCGCCCACAAGCGCTGCGTCCTCGCCTGGCGTCGTAGCCTGAGCCACAGCGTCGGTAATGCCCTCGGCACCCTCGGCCCACAGCTGAGCCGGCGTGGTGCCAAAGGCCATCGCGAAGGCCAGGAATGCCACCAGGCAGCGCTTTGCCACGCCGCGCGCGATTACGCCACGGCGACGAAGCGAGGCACGCTGGCACTCGTCCTCAAACATATCCATTTGTCTCCTACTGTCTGTACTTGGAGCGTTGCCTTGAAGCTGCCCCACGTCATCGCGCATGTTGCGCTCGAGTTCCCCCATCGGGGTCCCCCTTCCCTCCAGAGCCCTATGCACACCGGCGGCATACGCCGCAGCCGCATGCAAGATGGGAGGCGATCCGACTTAACCTTAACGACTCGGGCGCGCCGTCCGATCTGCGACGCGAACATCCCGAGCCAAGAGGAATTACGGTTACTGGTACAGCCGGGGACTTGCACCCCGATTCTCCCAAACGCGCAGGAAAACCGCGCATTCGTGCGTCTCCGCACCACCATCTAGGCCATCGATTAAAACCGTCAATATGCTATCACGCAAAAGGGCCTCGCACGCAGGCGAAGCCCAAGATAAAAGCTGTTGTTTGCGATAGGAGAATGTGGTGACGGTCACAGCCTCTAGTGCTTGCCGCCGTGGCTGTTGAGCCAGATATTGCGACCCAGCATAAGCGCCAGCACCAGCGCGCTCACGTAGCCCATAAAGCCGATGACTGGGATACCAAACACAACCGGCTCGATGCGTGCATAGTACACCACCGACGAACCGATAAACAGACCGGCGATCACAATCGCCATCGACATGCGGTCGATGATTCCGCCCAGCTGTCGCAGCGCCTTATCGCTGCTCATGATCTGCGTGTTCACCTTAAGCTGGCCGCGCGTGAGCATGCGCGAAGCCAAGCCCAGATACTCGGCCGCCTCGAGCGAGCCTTTTGCCGCGCGATAGCTGCTCGCGGCAAGATCGCGTCCCATATCGCGCACACGCGCATAGGTGCTTTTCTCGTTTTTAATGTGCGTTTGGATGATCTGGATCATGTTGACGTTGGGCATGTACTCGGTCAGCAAACCCTCGAGCGTCACCATGCCGCGCGCGAACATCGTCACCACGCTCGGCAGCTCAACATCGTTTTTGCGCGCCAGGTTTAGCAGCGAGGTCAAAAACTCGCCGATATCCAGGTCTTTAAGGTCGAGGCCCGCAAAGTCAGCCACGATAAAGTCAAGATCGGACAAAAAGGCCGAATGATCGAGCTCAGCCGAGTCGCCACGCGTCACGGCGAAGCGCATGAGCGAATCCTTGAGCTTGGGCACGTCACCCTCGGCCACGGCGAAAATCATGTCCTTAACGATGCCACGATCGTGGCTCGACATGCGTCCGACCATGCCCAAGTCGATAAAGTAAACGATGCCGTCCTTGAGAATGATGTTTCCCGCATGCGGGTCGGCATGGAAAAAGCCGTCATCGAGCACCTGCGTCGAGTAGTCCTCGACAATCGCGGCACCGATCTTTTCCAAGTCATAGCCCTCGGCCACCAAGCGTTCAGGATCGGCGATCGAAATGCCGTCGACGTAATCCATAACCACCACGTGCTCGGTGCACAGGTCCAGATAGGATTTAGGGCACGTCACGCCATGAACGCTCTTATGGAACTCGTAGAAGTCGTTGAGGTTTTTGGCCTCGGCCAAAAAGTTGGTCTCCTCGCGAAACGAGGTCCACAACTCCTCGACTACGCCGTGCAGGTCAACGAATTGATCGGTGTTGACGAACTTGGAAACGATACGCACCACCGAGCGGATGATATCGATGTCCTGTGCCATAACCTGCTGCGCACCGGGGCGCTGCACCTTGACGGCCACGTCCTCGCCCGTCACCAGACGAGCGCGGTGCACCTGCGCGAGCGATGCGCTACCAAGCGGATTGGGGTCGATCGCATCGAACATCTCCCCCAGGCGCAGGCCGTATTCTTCTTCCAGACAGCTGAGTACGACCTCGTACGGCACCGGCTCCACGTCGGAGCGCAGACGACGCAGCTCGTCGCAAAAGCGCTGCGGCAGAATCTCGGACCGGTTGGCCAGAATCTGCCCCATCTTGACGAACATGGGGCCGAGTTCCTCGAGCAGGCGGCGCAAACGAACCGGCGTGAGGTTATCCCACACGCGGTACTTTTTGACCAGGCGAACAATCTGTCCAATGCGTTCGCGACGACCCGCCGGCGTGAGCTGGTATTCCTCGTCCGGCGCCATCGCGTCGGGCTCCTCGGGGACCATATCGACAGCGCGCGGCTTCTTGCGAGCGCCCGAGACGACGGCATCGACCTCATCGACAACCGCCGCCTCGTCACCCAAGGGATCTAGATTGTTGTAATCGGTGGTGGAATCTGCCATCTGCGCTGCTACTCGGCCTCTACGGTATCCTTCGCATCGTCGGGCTCAACGGACTCGACGGGCACCGAGGTCACATTGTCCTCGACTGAATCGACAATGTCGCGCACATGGGCCAGGAAGGCCGTGCGCTCGGGGGCGGTCATAACGCGGACGCGAGCAAGGATGAGCTCGTCGAGCACGCGCTGGGCCGCGGTCTCGCCCTGCATGCCCAAGCGCTCGGTCAGATCGGAGATGGTACCGCCGGCCTGCTCGAACATGTCGGACACGCTGCGGGCGATATCGGGGGTGGCGGTGTCCTTGCGGACCTGCTCGCCCTTGGTGTTAAGGTCGTCGAGGACCTTCTTGCCGCCTTCGACAGCAACGGCGGCAGCGCCAAAGCCCACGTTAATGGCGCCGTTAACAAGCTGATCGAGTTTCATAACCATGGTTATCTCCAATCACAAACAACTGCATTGGCGTTCTTGTACCCAAGATTGAGCGAAAGCGACAAAGCGTTTTAGCGCTATTCGATCGACGGGAAATCCCTACCTCACGTTGTCATTCATCGCGAAAGAGTTCTTCATGGCGCAGCTCGTGGTGTAAAGCACCTTGCCCAGCAGGGCATCGGTCTCCACGCGGACACGCTCGGCAAAGGCCTCGTTGGCGCGTGCAAGTTCGGCAGGCACCTCGGCCTCGGGCAGAGCGGCTACGGCAGCATCGACGTCATGGATCTGCTTGTGGCCCATGCCACCGACCTTCTCCTGATAATCCTCGACCGCGCGACCGCACTCATGGAAGCGGACGTCAGCCAGCGCGCCGATCAAGCGGTTGGCCCAGTAGAAGTTTTCGGACGTCACGCGAGCCTGCGTGTCGGCATAGTACTCGGGCATGGTCTCGACGTTGGCGTACAGCGGAACCAGCGCGTTAAACGAGTTGGAACCAAAGGCCATCCACTGCACGGCGCGATAGGCCGACTGCGCATAGGGACGCAGCTGCAACACGGCGAGCTGGCTGTTGCGGTTGATGCCGATGGGGCGATAGGCGCCGCGCGTGGCGGGCGTGCCCTTGCTGCCGTAGCAGTCGTACTCCGTGCCCTGGTAGTGGCTCGAAAGCACGTACTTGATGTCCTCGATGGTCACCTTGCGCTCGGGCACGCGGCTCCAGGGGATATCGTCGCTCTCGGGCGTGTAGTCGGCGTCGGGGCCATCCCACACGTCGCTGGGGTTGAGGCAGCGCTGCATGTACCAGGCGCGCGGCGTGTTATAGACGTGGTCGCTGTCGCTGTGCGAGCCAAAGGCCTCGCGCGGGTTGAAGACCGCAGCGGGACCGTCGCCCTCGACGCCCAGCGTCAGGTCCAGATGCCACTCGGCCATCCAGGAGCGCAGGTCGGCCGAGCACATGTGGTCGGTCTGGGCGCCCTCGGCGTCATCCAGGTCAAAGCTGTCGATACCCAGCTGGTTGGGCATGGTCACATAGGCGTCGTCAGGCACGCGCTTGGCAATCCAGTGGTGGCCGCCGATGGTCTCGAGCCACCAGATCTCGTCCACGTCGCTAAAGGCGATACCGTTGTTCTCGTAGGTGCCGTAGCGCTCGAGCAGGTCGCCCAAGATACGCACGCCGTCGCGGGCGGACTTGGCATACGGCAGCACCAGGGTCACCATGTCCTCCTCGCCCAGGCCACCGGGCTGCGCCGGCACATAGCCGTCCTCACCCTCGTTGCCCTTGGCGGGCACGTAGTCCACGAGCGGATCGGCGCCGCGGACGCGCTCGTTGGTGGTAAGCGTCTCGGTTGCGGACATGCCAACATTGAGCTCGTTGAAACCGGCCTCGGCCCAGATACCGTGGCCCGGGACAACATCGGGGACGCTCGTATAGCGCATGGGGTTATCGGGCAGCTCAACGGTCAGGTGGCTCAGGACGCTCGTGTAGACACGCGGCTGCTCGTCGGGATGCACTACGCGCATGCGCTTGGGCTCAAATACCCCGTTGGACGAGTCCTCGTTACGCGCGACCAGGGTCGACCCGTCGTAGCTTGCGTTTTTACCGACCAGAATCGTTGTGCACGGCATGCGCATCCTCCTTGAGCGAAGAAATCAAACGGCAACAGTGTATCGCTTCGGCGCAGAAAGGGCGAAACCACGGCTTCGGCAGCCCCTGTGGGCAAAAACGCCTATTTCGATGCGCGCTCCACCGCCTCGATCACGTGCTTGGCGAGAATTGCTGTCGTCACGGCGCCCACGCCACCCGGCACGGGGGTGATTGCGCCAACAACCGGCTCCGCGGCATCAAAATCGACGTCGCCGACCAGCTTGCCAGCGGCTTCGTCCCAATTAATGCCAACATCGATAATCGCCTGGTCCTCGCGGACCGCATCTGCGCCAATCGTGCGCGCGCGTCCAACGGCGGCAACCACAATGTCGGCAGCACAGCACTCGGCGGCAAGATCGCGCGTATGCGTATGGCACGTCGTCACGGTTGCGTTGCGCGCCGTAAGCATGGCGGCAACGGGGCGGCCAATTACCAGTGAGCGTCCGACCACAGCAACCTTGGCCCCATCCAGCTCAACGCCGTAATGATCCAGCAAAGCAAGCACGGCTTCGGCTGTGCAGGGGGCAAAACCCTCGCCGCGCCCCGAAAGCGTGGTGAGCAGTGAAGCCGGCGTCATGGAGTCAACGTCCTTGGCGGGATCGAGCGCTGCGGCGACGGCGTTCTCGTCAAGGCCGGCGGGCAGCGGGCGGAACATCAGACAGCCATGAACAGCCGAATCGGTATTGATGTCCTCGACGGCCGTCAACAGCTCGTCCTGCGAAACATCGGCAGGAAGCAAAACGCGGCGAGCCTCAATGCCAACCTTCTCGCAGCGCTTGAGGGCACCGCGCTCGTAGGACAGGTCGTCCTCGCGCTCGCCCACACGAACGATGGCCAGCGTCGGTACAACACCGCGCTCGCGCAGGGCTGCACAGCGAGCAGCAAGTTCCTCGGTCAAAGCGCGAGCAACGGGAGCACCCTTCAGCAGTTCAGCCATGGCTATCCTCTCTTCCTTGCAGCGTCGGAGGCGCGGCGCGCCAGCGCATCGGCGCGCGGCAACCATGTGTCGAGCAACTCATCACACGCCGTCTCGAGCTCCTCAGCACGAACGCGATCTTTCATAGACGTGGTGTTCGCAAAGAGCGTCAAGCTCGCGCCCTGCATAGCGGCACGGCAGAACACGGCGCCGCACGCCACATCGGACAGCAGCTGACGCGAACCCTTGTCGGCCATGTCCTCGAGCAGCGCCAGCGCACGCCCGCAGGCATCCATAATGCGATACGGCGGCATAGCGGCCACATGCAGCGCATCCTGAATCGCGGTCGCTCGAGCCGGATCGTCACGCGGAATACCGTACGCCGTGGACACCTGCCCGTAGGCACGAACGTCCTCGGCGACCAGACCCACAAGTTCCTGCGCCAACTCATCCGCCTGGGCAAACGCGCGCGTCAGATCGTCTGCGCGATCGGCAAGCGCGGGATTAGTCGCCCCATAACGAGCAACCATCCCACAAAGCGAGGCACCCAGCGCGCCCACAAAGGCGCTCGCGCTGCCACCGCCGGGAACCGGCTCGCGCGCGGCCAGCGCCTCGGCAAACCCGCGGCAGGTCTTGTCCATCATCTCTTGGCTCATACGCATGCACCTTCAAGTCATATACATCGGTCGAGCGGAATCGCCGACCAACCGCATCGATCACGTAATGGTGCTAAGTCTAGCCCATAAGTACATGAGCGTCAGCGCACCTGGCCATCGCGGATTTCTATGACGAACGATAGGCGTCGGCACCGCAAACATGGGACACATGGCCCACCTTTCGAGACTTCCGGACGTCAAAAACTGAGGCATATCTATAAACAAGGAACCTGTTGGGGCAACGCCCACGCACGCGCGCCCCATTAAATCAACGGGCACCTCACCCCGGGGAGGGCCGACAGCATCGGCCCTCCCCTCTTTTGCGACCGCACATATTGCCACTTGTCGGCGCAATTCCAGCCCCCAGAATGGGACACATGGCCCACCCTAGCGAGCCGTCCACGCGTACAGTAAAGGCAGGTAATCCATGGGCGGTTACAGATCGAGGAGGACACGACCATGAAAAAGAAGGCCTTTGCGATTCTCACCCTCTGCATCAGTCTCTTTGCCGCAGTTGCACTGGTGGGCTGCGGCGGCAGCGGCGGCGCTACCGGAAGTGGCGGTGGCGGCGGAGCAGAAAAGCCAGCCGTGGATATGAGGACCGACTTCATTTGGTTTAAGGTCGAGGTTCCCGAGGGCGTCGAGATTACCGACGTTGCCGGCGACACCGCCGACAGGGCCCAGTTTAAGTTCACCGAGAGCGAACACGCCAGCGATCGCTTCATCCCTGTCTTCGACTCTGACAAGAACGCTGACGAGCTGTTCGACTACGAGGCCAAATGGAAGGCCAACTTTGAGTGGACCGAGAATGATCCCGTCAAGTACAACGGCAAGACCTGGCGCAACGCTTCCTATACACACTCGGGCGGCGTGACGACTGAGTACTTCACCGAAGCAGGCGGCGGCAGCGTCTACGTGAGCATCAACAACGTGGAGGAGCACAAGGACGCCGTCGAGACCATGATGAAGTCTCTGGAATTTGCCGACGACATCGCCGAGGCCAAGACCGAGGCCATGGACGTTAAGCTCGAGGATATCGAGATTAAACGCTAAGCGACTGGCGAGCGCAGCGGGAAACACGGGCGCAGCGTAAACAAGCGACGGTATCCCAGCGCTTCGTACCAAGGGAGGGCCGGTAAACCGACCCTCCTTTTCTTATGCCGGTAGCCGACGAACGCGAGGACGCCGGACGCCGGAACCGCCCCAAATGTGGCAACAGTGCGAACACGACAAACACCCCAACACGTCCACCCGCCGATTTATTGCGCCGCGCAGACAATTAAACCGGCGTCTTTAAACATCTGGGAAGTATAGTGACCAAAACTATCGCATAACCGCACTCTGCGAATGGAGAAGTTATGACCGAACACCACGCCATCAGCCGTCGAGCATTCACGTTGGGCCTAGGACTCGCAGCATTGTCGCCATTTGCAAGCCTGCCCGAAACCGCGGCGCTGGGCCTTCCCGTGCGCGCGGCATTTGCAGAAGACACGCCCACACCGGCGAAGAGCCTCCATAGTTTCGTCATTCGCCTTCGCCCCGCGGGCTATTTTCGCACCGCAAGCGTCAACGAAGACGGCAACGTCATCGGCAACGTCTGCCACCTGTTTAATGACGGCACGTCCAGCAAACTCATCCTTGAGCGCGTAGAGACCGATGCAGATAATTCAAATTGGTATGCCATCCGCACCTTACTCAATTTCGAAGAGCATAAAAAGACGGGCTACAGCATTTGGTCGGTCGACGGCGACTCGGACAAAGATGGAAAGGTCATCCACGTATGGAGTGGCGAGTATGACAACAAGCCCAGCCGCGCTTTTGCGTTTGAACGCCAGTCAAACGGAGCCTATATCATCCGAGACCGCACAAACGAGAAAAAAGACATTAAGTACCTGGCCATAGAAAAGGGCGGCAAAGACCAGGACAACAACAAGATCTGCCATAAGAGGAAGAGCATTCCGTGGGAGCTCGAACTTGTCGGTTACGACATGGGCAAGACCAATACCACGGTTAGCAGTATCGACTGGACCACGTATAGCAGCTACGTCGACGGGCCCTGTTGGATGAAATACGTCGACAACAACAAGTTCCTCGACGAACTGAGCATCCCGGGCACGCACGATTCGGGCACCTGCAGCGTGGACAACGACACCGAGCCCCAATCCTCCCAGGCAAAATGCCAGCAGGATTACATCCCCACGCAGCTGCTCGAAGGCGTTCGCTATTTTGATATTCGACTCGGAAAGGGTGAGAACCCCGGCATCGACCACGGAGCTTGTTACCTGCTCAAAAAAGACGGGAACTTTATGCATCTCTCCGATGTCATCGGGTACTTCAATACGTTTTTGAGCGAAAACCCGACAGAAGCGCTCATCATGCTCGTGTCGCGGGGCAATGGCGAGGCTACCGACGAAAGCCTCACGACGGCCTTGGGCAAGGTTTTTGATGAGAACCCCGACCTGTTCTACACATCGAGCCGCATCCCCACGCTGGGCGAGGTGCGCGGAAAGATCGTCCTGCTGCGTCGGTTTGGGCTCGCCGGCAACAGCGTAAGCAGCCACACATGGGGCCTCGACCTCACCGAATGGGACGACAAAATCAAGACGCATTCCGGAAAGTCCATGTGCCTCGTGAAATACGAGCAAGGCTTTGAGGCTGCGGGCAATACGGGCGACAAAGAGCCCTATAGCACAGCGGTATATGCCCAAGACCATTACAACTGCACGGGGTCCAGTAAAATCGACTGGGTCGATATGGCCCTGAAGGCAGCGTCCGAGTTCGAGCGCAGCACCGTAGATATCACTGCCGCGGACGGGACAACGGTGCAGGCAACGGAGCGCTGCTGGTTTATCAACTACACGAGCTGCACGCAAAACAACCCTTTTACCGCAGCGCGAGTGGTCGACGAGCACCTGTACAAGAGCTCGTATATAAACAATAGCGGAGTTGAGAGCACAAAGGCGGACTGCCGCAAGCACATTGGCATCATTGCGTCCGACTTTGTTGATGCGGCACTGGCCCGAAGCATCTACCAGCGCAATTACGATACGCAGCACAAGCAGACGGCTTCGTGCTACCTCCCAGCCCGCATGCACATGACATATGGTGACTCGCTGAGCGACGCCTCGCTCCAGGACGGCAAGACCGTTGGCGAGGGTCATTTCCGCCTCGTCGACAGCAGCAACGTACTCAACGTGGCGGCTTCGGGAAGCGCTTTTGCCATCGAATACGTTGATGTCGATGCCTTGGGCAATGAGACCGTTATAGGGCTGCAGGGATCCGTGCCCATCGATATCGATCCGCGCGTGCTGACGCCTCATTTTGAGGGACTCGAAGGCCTTAAGGCCGGCGAGGACGTGCGCGCCAAGATTGCGGCATCACTCGAGGGCAAGCTCGAAACCGATGCCTGCACGGCCCAGCTCGAGTTTATGCACGATGCAAACGGCGCTCCGGGCACGGCAGTGGCCGAGGGTGAGGCATTTGCCGCGGGGACGTATTGGGTGCGTGCGAAAGGCCTGTTGGGCGACGCGGCGCAAAACTACACGCTTGCCACCGACGGAGCCGCAAGCTTTACCGTAGCGGCCTCGGGCAGTGCAGGCGGCGCCGGCACCGGCACTGGCGCCAACGCGGGCAGCGCGGACAAGAACGGTAAGGGCAACAAGGGCAAGGGCTCGGGCGGAAAACTCGCCGACACAGGCGACGGTTCCGGCATTGCCGCCGGGCTCGCCGCTGCCGCCGTGGCAACAACGGTTGCCGGCGCAGCAATGCTTGCCAATGACCGCGAAGACAACGAAGGTGCTAGCGAATAGGCAAGCCAGTCTTTTGGGCGCATCAACTCAATCGGGGCGTAGAATACCGTTCTGCGCCCCGATTTTCACCTTGGCCCGTACGCCGTTATCGGCTACATCACCATGTTCAGCGTGTTAACAAACTCCTGAGCCTTCGCACGACTGCTCGGGCTAAAGACGCAAGCGGTTAACAGTCGATTGCGCAGAAAAACGTCGCGGCCCTTGATCCTGTTGACCCCCGTGATGTCCTTAAGGTAAACGATCTCGGTGTGCTTGCCACCAAACGTGCCCTTCTTGAGCACCTCGATACGGTTAGGCTAGATCTTGACGTCTTTAAACCTGCCCGAACCTTTGTCCTGGAACAGCAAAGTGTTGTTATCCATGCGTGTCACTCCCGCGGGGTTCGCTAAAACTGCCTCTATGGCAACATTTTAGTCACCGCAAGGCTCCCATGCGAAGGTGCCAGACAGCACAGCAATTCGTGTCCGCGCGAGGCTTTAAACTAAATGCGATAAAGATGCATTCCACAGGAGGAAAGTGGGCGATGGTGATGGGCGAACTGGCAAACCGCGGAGAATCGGCAATCGTGCCCGAAGGTTTTTATAAGCAGGTTTCCTCGATTCTCAACGCTGCTCGCGACAAGGCATATGCCGCCGTTAACTTTGCGATGGTTGAGGCATATTGGGAGATCGGCAAGAGCATTGTTGAGGAACAAGGCGGAGAAGAGCGCGCCAGGTATGGAGAGGCGTTGCTTAAAGGACTCGCGACCAGGCTTACCACAGATTTCGGCAAAGGCTTTGATACCTCAAACCTCCGCTACATGCGGCAGTTTTATTTAGCATTCCCAATTCGTGACGCACTGCGTCACGAATTGAACTGGACACATTATCGCAGACTATCTCGCATTCCCGACCCCGAAGCTCGCATTTGGTACATGAACGAATGCGCCGACTCTCGCTGGAGCACGCGTCAGCTCGAGCGCCAAATCAACACCATGTTCCGCGAGCGTCTACTTGCCAGCAAGGACAAAGAGACCGTCGCCCAGGAAATCCAAAAGAGCGTCCCGGTTCATCGCCCCGAGGATATTATCCGCGACCCATATGTGCTGGAGTTTTTAGGCTTCTCGGACGATACTGCGTTTCGTGAGAGCGATTTAGAGCAGGCACTCATCACGCATCTTCAGAGGTTTCTGTTGGAACTTGGCCGCGGCTTCGCTTTCGAGGCGCGCCAAAAGCGCATCACCTTTGATGGACGCCATTTCTATATTGACCTTGTGTTTTACAACTATCTGATGCGCTGCTTCGTGCTCATCGACCTTAAGACCGATGACCTTACGCATCAGGACCTGGGCCAGATGCAAATGTATGTGAACTACTACACGCGCGAGCTCATGAACGAAGGCGACAATCCGCCCATAGGCATCGTGCTCTGCGCGGACAAAAGCGACTCGATTGTCGAGTACACGCTGCCCGAAGACAACGACCAAGTGTTTGCCGCCAAATACTTGCCGTATCTTCCAAGCAAGGAAGAGTTGGCGCGCGAGCTGAGTGCCGAGTACCGCGCCATCAACGAAGCGACTAATGGCGAAGCGCAAGGGTAGCAGCACGTTGCGACCGATACCCCCGATGGCGCTCCACATCACCCGGGAAAGAGGAGCGTTCCATGACAGACAGACCGAAAACAACACTGCGCGACTGCATCTATGGACTTGCCGTCGGCGACGCGCTGGGCGTTCCCTACGAGTTCAGGCCCCGCGGCACGTTCGAATGCACGGACATGATCGGCTACGGCACGCATGGGCAGCCCGCCGGCACCTGGAGCGACGACACGTCCATGACGCTTGCTACCTGCGACTCGATTAGGGAGCTCGGGCATATCGACACCGCAGACATGCGCGACAAGTTCGTAAGCTGGATTGCCCGTGGCGAGTATACGATCGACGGCGTTTTCGATTACGGCGGCACGACCGCCCGCGCCCTGCACACCGGCAAAGGAGGCTCCGACGAGTGCGACAACGGCAACGGTTCGCTCATGCGCATCGCTCCCCTGGCGTTCACCGATGCGACAGACGAAGAGGTCAGCGAAGTCTCCGCGATTACGCACGCCCACAAAACGTCGACCGACGCATGCGTCATATTTGTCGAGCTGATGAGAAGCGTGATGAACGGCGCGCTTCCCTCGTGGGCACTCCATCTGAAAGGCGTGCCAGAGCAGGAAATCAGGTCAGGTGGCTTCGTGCGTGACACCCTTAAGGCAGCCACCTGGTGCTTCATCAACACTAACAGCTACGAAGATTGCGTCCTTGTCGCTGTCAACCTGGGCGACGACACCGACACCACCGCAGCCGTCGCCGGCGCCCTCGCCGGCACGGCCTACGGTATCGAGGCCATCCCGCAGGAGTGGATCGATACCTTGCGCGGTAAAGAGTTGATTGAGAACTGCATGTTTTAGGGTGCCATTCAATAAATAAGGCAGGAGGCATCATGGAGAGGAAGATCGCGAATATTGACGAGTTCCAAGTGGACGAGAACGAGGTCCCGATGCTCCCAGCGGGACTAAGGGAGGAAGGAAACCTTTACGTCCTCCCCGACGGGCGTTACCTCCCCTGCGGACTCTACAGGACCGCGGGCGGCGATTCGCTCATTTATGAGCCGTTCGAGCTCAGCTTCTTCGGGCAGATGCTTGCTCAAATTCAAAGAGTGCTAGAGGTTTGATTGCCCGTTAGATCGACACTGTTCCAAACCATGGGATGGGTAGGATGTCTCCCACCGCGGCCTGCGAGGTAAAATCTTGACCGCCGCGGAATCCGCCTGCGGGCAACGCTCCGATCTCCGATTGGGGTGAAGCCTATGAACTTGTTTCTTGAAATCCTGCGCCTCTCGATGTATGTGACCGGCATTGCCCGGAACCTCTACTCGATCTGGCGGGAATATAAGCAGTAACGGATAGCGAAGGGAGTCATGAAAAGGGCCGGTTGCAGCCGGCCCTTTAGACGATAATACCTGCGTTGCCCGCGCTTCCGAAGTGTGACTAGCTGAGGAGCGGGTTCCGCGGCACATCCTGATTTTACCCAGTGAAGCGGCTCTTTTGCAGTCACTCCACCTTTTATTTACATCCACCGCCACAAGCGGATGCCGCGCGAACGAGAGCAAAGAAACAACGCCGGCGCGGCCAACAGAACAGACAATCCATGCGACCAAAGAAATAGAAAAGCGCCCGCGGCCTCGGTTCTTCACCCAGGTCTAGGCGCTTTTCTTGGCACCATCGCACCGCATCCGCCATCGCCTCCGGCTTAGGACTGTGCCCCACTGAAATGCAATGACATGCCGCACCCATTCATCTTCACCTGCGAATAGACCAAAACGGCAAATGCACGCTGCTCCGATTCACTCCTCATGCCTTTAGCCGTCATCAAGTCAATAACGAGTGGGCACGACCGGCAGGTCGGCTGGATCAGTGTAAGCCAGATTGTTTTTTGGTTATAAATAACCTGAGATTATATCTGGTTATCCATAACCCGATGTGCTATAGTCCAGTCATCGGTTATTGATAACCATCGTTTGAAAGGACTCACATTGTTTAACACCAGTGCACAGACAAAAGAAATCGGCTGGACCCTCACGACCCGTCTCCGCGGTTCATTGCCCTCCGAATATCTCTACCCACTCGTATATCTCGCGCGTTTCGCTCAAAAAACCGGCAGATGTGACGACCACGCCGAAATGATTGAGCTCGCATCCCAGGGAGACGACGATATCGCCGCACTGCTCAATCACGCCTATAAGCGAATTACCGCAGACGGATCGTTCGACGAACTCCTTGCCGTTCTTTCCAGTTTCAGCGAAGAAGCAATCGATAAATTCCTTCAGGACGGCCCGATTAGCCAGGGAATCTTTGGCGGAGAGTCCTCGACCCCCGAGGGAATCACGCACCTCGCACTTGCCGTTCTGGATATTAAGTCCGGTGAGAAGGTCATTGACTTTGGCTGCGGAACAGGCAATTTCCTCGAAGCTGCCGCAGCGAAATGCCTCGACGCCGAGCTTATGGGCGTCGAACTCAATTCAGACATCCTCGCCATCGCAAAGCTCCGTTCCAAAGTTAAGGGTTCGAAGATTTGCTACGCCCTTGATGACATGTTCCGCTATTTCGACAGCAGCATTGAGCACAATCCTGTAGATAAGGCGTTCTCCAACTACCCCTGGGGCATGCAGACCAAGATGTTCTCCAAGAGTTCTGATTACATCGAGAAAGTCATGAAGGGCCAGGAACGCTACAGTCGTCCGTCGTCATCCGATTGGGTTTTCAACCGCCTGCTTGTCGATTCCCTCAAAAAGGGAGGGACCGCCGCCGCAGTTATGTCGAACGGCGCGTGCTTTAATGGCACGGATAAACCGGTTCGCGAATACTTCGTTAAGAACGGCTTCATTAAAGCGATTGTCGCACTGCCCAAGGGGGTCTTTGCTCCCTACACGATGATTCAAACGTCGTTCGTCGTCCTTAGCGCAGGCGGCTCCAAGGGGGTTCGCTTTGTCGATGCAACTGATTTGGGCACTAATGATCGCCGCAGCTGCTCAATTGACGAAACCGCCATTAACGCGATTGTCGAGCGCCTTGACTCCGATTCCGAAAAGAGTGTTTTCAAAACACTTGATGAAATTGCGGCGCGCGACTTCGATCTCTCTGCAAAGCGTTATCTCGAAAAAGAAATCCAGGTCCCGAATGGAGTTGAGCTCGGGAGCGTCGCAAAAATCATGAGAGGCGCAAGTGTTCGCGCAGCAGAACTCGATGCACTTGTCTGCGACGAAGACACCGGAATCAGCTATCTCAACCTAGGCAATATCTCTGATGGGTCTATTGACGACGACCTTCCGAACCTTTCCACACTCGACACGAAACTTGAGAAGTATCGTATTCACAACGGCGACGTCCTTATCTCAAAATCCGGCGCCCCGTTCAAGATTGCGGTTGCCGAGGTCCCTGAAGATCGAAAAATCATCGCGAATGGAAACCTGTACGTGTTGAGCGTCAACAGGGAAAAGATTGATCCGCACTACCTCGCCGCGTTTTTCTCGAGCCCTTCTGGCAAAGAACTCCTTGCCCGTGAAGCAGTCGGCACCACCATACCCAGTGTGCCCATCAAAGCTCTCAGTAACATCAAGGTGCCCCTCGAGGACGCCGATCGTCAGAAGACGATTGCCGATGCCTATCTCGCCAAGACAGACGAGATCAAGTTGTTAAAGTTACGTCTATCTCGAGCTCGTCAGGAACTTATCGACCTTTTCGATGAGGAGGGTTAGCTTTGGCGCATCTCACCATTCAGGAGCTCTCCGACCTTTGCGACGAGATGATGGGGCGCATGGGGCTCGAACTACTACCCGCGATAACAAAGGCAAATCGCGAAGACACCCTTGAAGATCTTTTGGCATCCCTTGGAATGTCCGACCTTCTCGTAAGCGAAAACGATCCCTATGAGGAACGTTTTCTGGGCAAGATCCTCGTTGTCGGTGCAAGCGCCGTTAACGTCGACAAGTTGCGCAGCATCGCCCGCAAGAAAGGGTTCGATCCGGATCGATTTGAGTTTCAACTCGAATACTCCCGACTCAAGCACTTCAACTTCGGCAAAATACGCGGCTCGATGGGCTACGCTGCAATCCTAGCTGGCCCCATGCCTCACAAGACCCCGGGCGCCGATGAAGCCTCGAGTTTCATCGCTCGCGTTGAGAACAATCCGGACGACTACCCGAAACTCATTAAAATACAAGCGGGAAACGATCTCAAGATCACCAACAACAGCTTCAAGCAAGCGCTTGGGCAGCTGTCACAACACGAGCGCCCATAAAGAGAAGTCGATTTAAATAACTGAGAGAGCCTTGCCACCTATTGTCGTTCTGGCGCGATCAACCGATAAGTCAAATGGCAACTAACGGGTGTCAGATATACCAATATATGCAAGATTAACTGCTAGAATGCAATGGTGGACAGGCTCACCAACGTCGTTGAAGCATAAGGTAAGGAGTGCGCATGATTGCTGTCGATTACAGCTCCTCAACGTCATTTAATGAGGATGCTTTCGAACAAGGCATCATTGACCACTTGCAAACGAATCTGGGGTACGAGTACCTCTATGGGCCTGATGTCGCTCGTTCCTCCGACGCGTTTGACGATGCCTTCCTACCTGACGTCATTGGGCCCGCTCTTGAGAGCATTAACCCCACGCTCAATCGACGCGCGATTGAGGCCTCAATAACTAGGCTAAAGGAAATCGAGGGCAGCGACCTCATCGCCAAGAACAGCATCTTTATGGATATGCTCCAAAACGGTGTGGAGGCAAGCTGGTTTGACGGCAAAGAAGAGCATACGGACATCGTGCGCTTGGTCGATTACGACAATCCCGAAAAGAATTGCTTCCACGTTGTTAACCAGTGGACCTACATCGAACGCGGCACCAACAAACGTCCAGATGTCATCGTATTCGTTAACGGTCTTCCGCTCGTTCTCTTTGAATTGAAGTCGCCCGCTCGAGCCGACGCTGACAGCGAAGATGCCTACCAACAGATTCAAAACTACAAACGACAGATTCCATCGCTTTTCGTATACAACGCCTTCTGCATCACCAGTGACATGCTTCACACCAAGGTTGGCACAATCACCGCCAACGAGTCGCGCTTCGTTGAGTGGAAGAGCGTCGATGGAAGCTACGAGGCCACCCAGTACGCCGATTGGAAGACGCCTCTGGACGGCATGTTCCCCAAGGAGCGGCTCATCGACATCCTGAAGAACTTCATTCTGTTCTCCGAGGACGCGAAAATCCTCGCGGGATACCATCAGTACTTCGCGGTGAACAAAGCACTCGAGAGCGTGCATGAGGCCATCGGCGGCGACGGCAAGGGCGGCGTCTTCTGGCACACGCAGGGCTCGGGCAAGTCGCTTTCGATGGTTTTCCTTGCCCATCTGCTCGAAGAGAAACTCGACAGCCCGACCATCGTGGTGATTACCGACCGCAACGACCTCGACTCGCAATTGTTCGCGCAGTTCTCCAGATGCTCAGACTTCCTGCGCCAGACGCCCGTTCAGGCGCAGAGTCGCGCCGATCTTGCGCAGCAGATCTCGAGCCGCCGCGCCAACGGCATCATTTTCACCACCATGCAGAAGTTCGAGGAGGAAGCCATCGCCCTCTCCGAGCGCAAGAACGTCGTCGTGATGGTAGATGAAGCGCACCGCGGGCAGTACGGGTTCGAAGAGAAATACGACCGTGACGGCAAGAAGCACACGGGCACCGCGTTGCTCATTCGCCGCGCCCTTCCGAATGCGACTTTCATCGGCTTTACCGGTACCCCTATTTCTGCCGAAGATCGATCAACTCGCGAGGTTTTCGGCGATTATATTGACGTCTACGACATGACTCAGGCAGTAGAGGACGACGCAACTCGACCCGTGTTCTACGAGAGCCGCGTCGTCGCACTCAAGCTGGATCAGGGCATCCTTGCAAAAGTTGATGATGAGTACGAAAAGCTCACCGAGCAGGCTAACGCCGAAACCATTGACGCAAGCAAGCGCAACTTTGCAAATCTGGACGCCGTTCTAGGTGCACCCGAAGTCATCGATGCCCTATGTCAGGACATCGTAGAGCACTATGAGACCAACCGTGCGCACGAACTCACCGGCAAGGCAATGATCGTTGCGTATTCGCGCCCCGCCGCCATGGCCATATATCAACGTATATGCGAGCTGCGACCCTCTTGGAAGGACGAGGGCAAGTTCGGCGTTGTCATGACCATGGGCAATCAGGACCCCGAGTGGTGGTTCGACGTCGTAGGCAATAAGGCCCATGTGAAGGAGATGGCAAAGCGGTTTAAGGATGACGCCGACCCGCTCAAAATCGTAATCGTCGTAGACATGTGGCTCACCGGTTTTGACGTGCCGAGCCTTGCCACTATGTATGTGTATAAACCCATGCGCGGATATAACCTGATGCAGGCAATCGCACGCGTAAACCGAGTATATAAAGACAAGGTTGGCGGACTGGTTGTTGACTACGTAGGCATAGCTAACGCCCTTAAACGCGCCATGAAGGACTACACCAAGCGCGACCAAAAGAAATACGGCGACATGGATATCGGGAAAACCGCCTATCCTAAGTTCTTGGAAAAACTGGCGGTCTGTCGCGACAAAATGTTTGGTTACGATTATTCGGAATTCATGAGCACCGAGTCCGCCGCACGTCGAAGCGAACTCATAACGGGTGGAGTAAATCATATCCTTGCACCCGGCGACGAAGATATCACCCGCGACTTTGTTGAGCAGGCAGGAATCATGCTCAAAGCCTATGGACTCGCCAAAAGTCGCGCAACAGACATGCAGCGCATCGAGGCTGGCTATTTCCAGGTTGTTCGAGAGCTTATCCTTCAGCTCACCGAGCAGGGCGGCACCCGCAGCAAAAACGGAGGCAAACTTACCCTTAAGCAGGTAAATGACCGCATCAATGCACTACTCGAACAGAACATCGTCCATACCGACGGCGTAATAGACTTGTTTAAGGTGGAAGACGAAACGGTTTCGATTTTTGACCCCAAGTTTCTGTCGAGCCTCTCGCGTATGAAAGAGAGGAACCTGGCTTACGAGCTGTTGAAAAAACTCATCGACGACCAGATTAAGGGCTACCGCAGAAAGAGCATAACGCAGGCAAAAAAGTACTCGGAACTCATGCAAAGCATGGTAAATGGCTATCTCAACGGGCAGCTCACAAACGCTGAGGTATTCGAAGAAATGCTCAAGATGGCGAAAGAGATGCTTTCCGAAAACCAAAAGGCAAAGGCGCTTGGGCTTAGCGAAGAGGAGTTTGCGTTTTACGAGGCGCTAACACAACCGCAGGCAGTCGCCGACTACTATCGCGAAAGAAATGACGAGCTGGTCGCTATCACGCAAGAGCTCGCTGCGAAGATGCGCGAAATGCGCACGGTCGATTGGCAGAAAAAGCAAAGTGCTCGTGCTGCCATGCGTGTTGCAATCAAGCGCCTGCTCAAACATCATAAGTATCCGCCAGAGGGCATGGAGTCGGCACTGGCCACCGTGATGGATCAGTGCGAACTCTGGGCCGACAATGCAGCATAGGGAGTTAAAACAGCATGGCTAAAAGCAAGGCTAAGAACACCAAGAAGAACAGGGCCGACGTTGGCTTTGAGGACCAACTGTGGAACGCCGCAGATGTGCTGCGTGGCAACTTGGACGCTGCCGAGTACAAAAACGTCGTGTTAGGCCTTATTTTCCTGAAGTACCTCTCGGACCGTTTCGACGAACGCTACCTAGAGCTCGTCGCAGAGGGTTACGGCGATGAGGAGGATCGCGACTGCTACATGGAGCAGAATGTCTTCTTCGTTCCCGAAGAAGCACGTTGGGTGAATATCTCACAGGCGGCGCATACGCCTGAAATTGGCCAGATCATTGACAATGCCATGCGCGCCATCGAGCGCGAGAACGACAAACTCAAAGACGTGCTGCCCAAGAACTTCGCTCGTCCCGAACTAGACAAGAGGCGCTTGGGCGACGTCGTTGACTTATTCACAAACGTACAAATGACCGATAACGAGAGCGAGAAAGACCTGTTAGGGCGCGCATACGAATATTGCCTGCAGAAATTCGCATCAATGGAGGGCAAAAACGCCGGCGAGTTCTATACGCCGTCGTGCATCGTGCGCACACTGGTTGAAATCCTCCAGCCTTTCCACGGTCGTGTGTACGACCCCTGCTGCGGCAGCGGAGGCATGTTCGTGCAGTCCGCCGCCTTCGTCGAGCACCATGGCGGCAACGTGGTACAGGACATCACCATCTTTGGCCAGGAGAGCAACCCTACCACTTGGAAGCTCGCAAAGATGAACCTCGGTATTCGTGGCATCGAGGCCGATTTGGGCAACTATGCAGACACCTTCAGCGCCGACCAGCACAAGAATGAAAAGTTTGACTATGTGTTGGCAAACCCACCCTTCAACCTCAAGAACTGGGGCGGCGAAGCGCTGCAGGAAGACGTACGTTGGAAGTACGGCGTGCCGCCCACGGGCAACGCTAACTTCGCTTGGATGCAGCATATGATTTGGCATCTTAACGGCACGGGCAAGATTGGCCTCGTATTGGCAAACGGGTCGCTCTCGAGCCAGACGAGCGGTGAGGGCGATATTCGACGCGCTATCGTAGAGGACGATTTGGTCGAGGGCATTGTAGCCATGCCGGGGCAGCTGTTCTACAGCACCCAAATTCCCGTGTGTCTGTGGATCCTGAACAAGAAGAAGGCTCAGTCCGGCAAGACGCTATTCATCGATGCCCGCGAAATGGGCACCATGGTCTCTCGCAAACTACGCGAGTTTACCGAAGAGGACATCAACAAAGTTGCATCCGCATTCGACTCCTTCCGCAAGGGCGAGCTCGAGTCCGTGAAGGGGTTCAGCGCCATAGCGGATTTGGACGAGATCGCCAAGCAAGATTTCATTCTGACACCCGGTCGCTACGTAGGCATTGCCGAAGCCGAAGACGACGGCGAGCCGTTTGAGGAGAAGATGGCACGCCTGACCGGCGAAATTTCAAAATGCTTTGAAGAGTCCAACCGCTTGCAGGAGCAGATTAAGAAGGACTTGGAGGCGATTGGTTATGAAATGTAATAGTGCCCGAATCGGCGACGTCGCGTCATTTCGGAAAGTCAGCATTAAACCCGATGCGGGAACAATCTATCACTGCTATAGCTTGCCCGCATTCGATAACGCAAGAAAGCCCGAAATCCTTGATGGATCAGAAATATTAAGCAACAAACTTCATATTGAAAATGGCGACATCCTTGTAAATAAGCTTAATATGCGTTTTAAGCGCATCTGGCCTATCGATAATCTTCAAGCCAATTCCGTTTGTTCGACAGAGTTTGTGCCCCTTTGCCCCAACGAAAAAGTCGATCGCAACTATCTGCTATACATCCTTATGAGCGATGATTTCACAAACGCTTTGTCTGGAATGCGCACAGGAACCTCAGGATCGCATCAACGAGTGAAGCCTGAATGGATTCTCGATTACAAGTTCCCGCTTCCCAACATTGAGAAACAGCAAGGAATCGGAGACTTTCTTTCGGCGCTTGATCAAAAGATAGCCGTTAACACTAAGCTAAATGGCTATTTAGCTGCGTAAGATCGACCTTCGAGACATCGATTTCGCCTGACATTAGTTTAGGAAGAAGAGCGTCACGGAGGGCAGCGAGTTCTCGATTTTCTCGCTCAAGTGCTTCTTGCTGCTTAAGAATGGGCCCTGCAAAGAAGTCAAACTCGGAGCATAATGCTTGTTCAGGAATAGCAAGCTCAATTGACTTCATCATCTTGCCCGAGACTTCGGGGAAGGTCGTTCCTGCCCCCATATCGGCTATTCGCTGTTTATTTCTGACCAAAAAACAATAGACGAACGCAGTACCGATCTCTTTCTTCGGAACAATGGACTTAAATCCTTGATTTGTAGTTACCGCATCCGCCGCGATTGCTATATAGCCTATTGGGGCACGCGAGCTAAATAGAACGCTTCCTTTGGGCAACAGCTTTGCACTGCACGAGGCATAGCCCTCATCAGTTATATCATCCGTGCCATGGGCAATGAATTTATCGCTGGTATTCGATAAGTCGCGTGGAGTAATCCAGCCGATTCCATTTGAGCAGTAATACTCAGACCTCTTCTTGGATGGTGTTGCTCCTCCGATAATCGTACCAACATCGGACAGGATTCCAGTGAAGTCCGCGTTAACAGGGAATAGCTTGTCGTATTTTGCCAGCAAAAGCTCTTCTAAATAGCCATTTAGCTGAGACCCTACGGCCATTCGGATGCCATATCCTCGCAACACAAAAACGGGGCGGCCCGCACCCCTGCGAGCCGCCCCGTGCCCCTAGCTATCGCGCCATAAAACTAACCGGCACCACTCCCCTACTTCCCAAATAGCGCACCCAGCAGACCGCGGCGCTTGGGCTTCTCCTCTCGGTAGGAACTCTCGGCAGCTGCTGCCACCTGCCGCGGCTGCTCACCGCCTCCACGGCGCACGATCTGGTACAGGAACGGTGATTTAGCGTATTTGACCTCGATGGGTGTGGCGTGCACGGTACTTTCGCTCGACAGCATCACGTTGGGATTGAGCGGTGCCACCACATGCGTCTCGCGCTTGTCGCTAAACACCACCGCCGCCGCGCGACCCGTCTGGCCGTTCACGGCAATGCGCACCTGCTCGCCATCGCGGCTATCCGACGCCGGGCGATCGACAAAGTAGACCGGCACCATCACCAGGCCATCCTTGTGCTTGCGGGCCTTACGCGCCCAGGTGCGGATGCTCTTTTTATTGAGCCCCAGCACCGCCTCGGCGTCGTTGCCGGCAACGTCGAGCGCCAGCTTATCAATGACCACCTGGTCCTTGGTAGACGCATCGACGGAAACGACGCGGAAGTCGCCCTCCTGCATGGCAGGATCAAACGGCCCCACCTTGCCAAAGTCCCACGGCTCCAAAATGCCCATAAGACGAACGTCCAGGTAGTTTGCCCGCGGATACGCCCAGTCGAGCACCTCGTAGTACACCAAGATCTCCTTGCTCAGGCCCTTGCCCGGGAAGCTTGCCATCATGCGCAAATCCGCGAGCGCCATGGGAAAGTAAAAGAGCATCATGTCATTTTGAATCGCGTCTTCCACGTCGTGCCCGGCAAAGGCATCGGGATACTGACGCACCAGCTGCAGCGCGTTGGCACGTGCCTGCTGCGGCGATATCTCACAGGGGACGCCCTGTTCGGGAACGTATTCGGCGCCCACGCCCAAGGTCAGGCGCTTACTAAACGTGCCGGGCTTAAGAAGGTCAGCCATACCGATTTTGTTGCCGCAGGACGGGCACTCAAACACGCGTTGGGTCGACTCGCCCTCAAAGGACGCGCCGCAGAAGGGACAGGGAATGCTCACGTGCGTGGCCTCTTGGAACTCCTGCGCCGTGCCGCGATCCTCCCACAGCAGATGTTCCAGGACCGACTGATTGCGCCAGTGCGAATTGAAGAAATACCAGTCCGGGTCCTCCGGGCGCTCGAGCTGCGAGACGTGCGTGAGCTTGAGCAGCCCGTCAACCACCGTCAGCGGCGTATGACGGATACCCAGGGCGCTCTTGGGCTCCCCGACGTCCGTTTGCCACGGAATAACCGTTTCGCAATAAGCGCACTCAAAACTGCGCTTTGCCTGGTGCGAATACATGGGGCCGCCGCAGTTTTGGCATTTAATGGCAAACATCTCGTCCATGGAAACGTCCTCCTTTGCACAGGGCTGTCGACATTAAGTATGTCGAGCAAATCGACGCGTGCCCATACCCATGTGGCCCAAAATGGGGCACTCGGTCGGACGGGAAGGCGCAGTGAACTCGAAGGCGCGCGGGCAGTCGCCCATTACAGTCTGAAATAGGCCATCGATAAATTTCGATGGCGAGCATTCGGCGC
>CABUQI010000005.1 GCA_902493545.1 uncultured Collinsella sp.
CGCGTTTCCAACACGGACGTAGGTACCGAACTTGAGCACGTTCTCCCCCATCTCTCCACTTGTCCAGTAAGTTTAAGTGTACCAAACGAGGGGGCACACACCGTTTTAGGACAAAATCCACCCACCCATCCATAACTTGCGGTGATATACGGACTGATTAGCCGTTCTGGAACGCAAAACAGTACGTATATCACCGCAAGTTATGAGGAGTCCTCCGGGATAGAAAAGGCTCCCAGCCAGATAGCTGGGAGCCTCATCATATGCTATATCGAGCGAAGATTTAGCAGACGCCCTGGGTGAGCATGGCGTCGGCGACCTTCAGGAAGCCAGCGATGTTGGCGCCCATGACAAAGTTGCCCTCCTGGCCATACTCCTTGGCGGTGTCGTCCACGTTGTGGAACATGCCGCGCATGAGCTGCTCGAGCTTGCCGTCGACCTCCTCGAAGGTCCAGGACAGGTGCTCGGCGTTCTGGCTCATCTCCAGGCCGGACACGAGTACGCCGCCGGCGTTGGCAGCCTTACCGGGCATAAAGGCAACGCCGTTCTCCTGGAAGTAAGTCGTGGCCTCGATGGTCGTGGGCATGTTCGCGCCCTCGCCGACCACCTTGCAGCCGTTGGCGACGAGCGCCTGGGCGTCCTCGAGCAGCAGCGTGTTCTCGCGAGCGCAGGGCAGCGCGATGTCGCAGAGAAGCTGCCACACGCCGCGGCCGTCGCCCTCGTGCCACACGGCGTTGGGCTTCTCGTCAACGTACATAGCGAGCGTAACGCCCTTGTCGTGGCCGGAGCGCTTCTTGTTGTAGACATGCTCGAGCACGGTGTAGTCGATGCCGTCGGGATCCTCGACCCAGCCGTGGGTGTCGGAGCAGGCGAGCACCTTGCCGCCGAGCTGAGAGACCTTCTGGACGGCGTAGATGGCGACGTTGCCGGAGCCATGAACGACGACGTTCTTGCCCTCGAAGGAGTCGCCGCGGCTCTTGAGGTACTCGTCCACAAAGTAGGCCAGGCCGTAGCCGGTGGCCTCGGTACGGGCGAGCGATCCGCCAAAGGAGAGGCCCTTGCCGGTAAGGACGCCGGTCCACTCGTTGGTCAGGCGCTTGTACTGACCGAACAGGTAGGCAACCTCGCGGCCGCCAACGCCCAGGTCGCCGGCGGGAACGTCGGTGTTGGGGCCAATATGGCGATAGAGCTCGGTCATGAAGGACTGGCAGAAGTGCATGATCTCGTTGTTGGACTTGCCCTTGGGGTCAAAGTCGGAGCCGCCCTTGCCGCCGCCCATGGGAAGGGTGGTCAGGCTGTTCTTGAGGATCTGCTCCAGGCCCAGGAACTTGAGCATGCCCAGGGTGACCGTCGGGTTAAAGCGCAGGCCGCCCTTGTAGGGTCCAATGGCAGAGTTGAACTCGACGCGATAGCCGCGGTTGACCTGAACCTTGCCCTGATCGTCGACCCAGGGAACACGGAACATGACGATGCGCTCGGGCTCGACGAGGCGCTCCAGCAGGGCGGCCTCCTCGTACTCGGGGTGGGCGTCGAGCGCCGGCTGAATGGTGCCGAGGATCTCGGTCGCGGCCTGGATGAACTCAGGCTGCTCGGGATAGCGGGCCTTGAGCTCTTCGAGAACTTTCTGCGTGTAGCTCATGCTTCCTCCAATTGATGGAAAAGAAAAATGTCGTTCGAGGCGCCCCATGCGCCGCGAGCTTTATCGAGTATGGATAATATCGCACTGTTGCAGCAAAGTTTCGCATAAGCCGACGAGCGGATGTTTCGTTTTGATTACGATGCAGGTAGATACGTTTTTGAGCACTCGATGTACAAATCGCGTGTTTCGAAGCTGTTTCGTCCACATGTTCCAAACCCCCACAAAGGGGACAGGCACCTTTGTGGGGGTTTTGGTGGTTAAAGGACGAGCTGATGGTAGTCGGCGGGGGTTATACGGCCTTCGGTGGCAGCACGGAAGGCGGCGAGGGCATCGCCGGAGAACGGCATGGCCCAGCACAGGCCGCAGCCGGCGGTAATGGAGCCGGGCAAAGGCATAATGCGCCCAGGCACACCGGCGGCAAGGCACAGCTGCTCGCATTCCATCACATCGAAGGTGCTGTCGAACGACACGATGATCTTGCGTTCGTGGTCGAGGGCATCACCGGACGGGCCTTCACGGTGTGCTTCACGATACGCCGCGGCGGCCGCCTCCTCTTCCGCAGTATGTCCACAGCCACCGCAGCCGCAAGTACAGGGTTCGGACCCGTCGCAAGTGCAAGGCTCTCCCGTGTCGGGACAAATATCGTGAGACATGGCAACTCCAATCGTCTAGGCGAGTAACTCGGCCGCCGCAAACTCCTCGGGCGTATTGACGTTCTCGAAGCAGAGCGTCGAGCCGGCGACCGCGACAATCTGGGGCTCATCCATATAACCAGCCTGAACGCGATTGATCAAGCAGCGAATGCGCTGGCGGTCGCAGGCGAGCAGCTCATGAGCGACCGGCGCACACGCGTCACGGCGCCAGACGGCGCAAAGCGGCTCAATCCCCCGCTCCTCGCGCGGGACGCACACATCGAGTGCCTCGGCCTCAACACGATCGGCAAGCGCGCCGATGAGTTCCGGCGAGACAAACGGCATATCGCAGGCGACGATCGCCACGAGAGGAAGCCGAGCCGCAGCCAGCGAGCTCGCGATGCCGCGCATGGCGCCCGCCGGCCCCTCAAGGTCCGACACTATTCGCGGCACCAGGCCGCCAAACGCGCGCTCCTCAAGGTAGACAAGCTCACTGGGACGCGAAGTCGTCACGACCAACTCGCCGGCAACTGGCGCCAGCCGACCCAGCACGCGTTCGATGAGCGGCTCGCCGCAAAACAACATCCGCGCCTTGTCGCAACCCATGCGCGACGACAGCCCGCCCGCCTGGACGACGCAAGAAAGATCGGCACGTCTTACGGTAGTCATACGGCAAAACACCTCCATCGGCATGCTCGAAACCCGGTGCACGAAGCCAAATACCGTCGCCGATAAAGCGGGCGGCACGGCAAACCCGTGCAAAAATAAAACAGCGCCTTTGCGGCACGCAGCAAGACCGCGAGCACAAAAGCGCTGGTAGCGTATGGCGGGAACGTATGTGAATCGAACACATCCAAGACGTTTTGCACGCCTCGCAACGGTTTTGAGGACCGCGGAGCCCACCGGAGCCCATCCGTTCCCAAGTGCGCCGGTATTTTACCAAACCGAAACGGCTCCATCCCAAAAAGACGAACAAGAAGTTGCGGTGGAATAGTTCCTGTATTTGCTGCCAAAGCCTCCAAATAGGAACTATTCCACCGCAACTGAGGAGGCGGGAGCGAGTGACCGACCTAGCGCAGGGAGCGCAGGCCGCCGGCATCCTTGTCGAGGACTGTGAAGCGTACGGCATCCAGGTGCTCCAAGATGCTGATGGCACGTTTGCGCGACACACCCAGGGCCTCGCGCAGTACGCTCGTGGTGGCTGCGCCGCCGGCTGCCTCAATGGCGGCGGCGACGAGCTCACGCGCATGGGCCTCGGCGGTAGCAGACAGGGCAACGTCGCGCTCGACCTTAACGATCGAGCGATTGAGCGAAAGCTCGCGCAGGGCACGCGTCATGGTGTCGCGACCGAGCTGCAGCTGTTCGCCCACCTCGGGAAGCATCGGTGCATCCAGGCCAGCCTCGTCAAGCAGCGCGACGATGCGCTCGCAAGCCTCTCGCACCACGCGTGCCGCCGCGGCGGCCGAATGCGGATCGAATACCTCGGCGCCCTCGGCGGCGCACACGCCACGCGAGCAGCCCTCGGCAATCAGAGCCGAGGCAACGCCTTCATCAGCGGCAGGCCACGCAGCATGGGCAACGGCGCCAGGCGTAAAGCCCGTCTCCTTGGGAGCCGCCGCGTGCATGGCTGACAGCGTCGCCGCCAGCGCATCCATAGCGGCGTCGAGCGCGGAAGAATCTGCATACAGCGAGCCATCCGAGCCAGCAAGCGCGCAAGCAGCGCCCCGCGCCACCAGCCCGCGCAGGGCGGTATCGACCTCGCCGATACCAAGATCCAAACCCCTAGCAACATCAACGGCCGCAACCGGCAACGTCTGCAGCGCCAGCCACGCCTCAACACCAGCGGCGGTATCGCCGGCCTCAAGCGCCACATACAGCGCACGCTCTCCTTCGGCAAGCTCGCGCGAACGACGGCAACGCGAAAGCAGCACACGCCCGCCGCCAATGAGCATAACGGGCGAATACGACAGCACCACAGCATGGTCTCCGGCTCGCAGCGGCAGCGGCTCCTCCAAGCGCACCTGCACGGTACGGGTCTCGCCCACCGCCATGGGGGCCTCGCCCTCCATAAGCATGATGCGGCCGACAACCTCGGCCGTACCCGCCATCACATGCACGCGCGCGCCCGACTCGAGCACACGCGGTTTAGCGCCCTCGCGGCCCAGGTAGGTAAACGTCATCATAAAGCGCAGCGTCTGGCCAAAACGGCCCTCCACGCCGAGCATCTCGCCGCGATCGAGCGCGGCGACAGCATCGCCCACCAAGTTGAGCGCCACACGCTGACCGGGCAACGCCTGCTGCGTGTCGCCATGCACCTGGATCCCGCGTACGCGGCAGACCGTGCGCGACGGCAGCGCGACGAGCTCGTCGCCCACCGCAACCGGCGCATCGTGCAGCGTTCCAGTCACGACGGTGCCGGCGCCCTTAATCGTAAAGCAGCGGTCAATCGGCAGGCGCGGCGCGGCATCGCTCCGCTCGGCACGCTCGCGACAGGTATCCCAGCAGACCCCCACCTGCCCGTCGAGCACCGCAAGCAGCCCGTCAATCCCCTCGCCCGTCTTAGACGACACGGGCACAATTGGCGCGCCCGCAAACACAGTACCCGACAAAAAGTCATCGACATCGAGCTCGGCCAGATCAACCATCTCGCTATCGGCCAGGTCGCACATCGTCAGCGCGACCACCATGTGCGTAACGCCCAGCAGCTCCAGCACATGCACGTGCTCGCGGGTCTGCGGCATCACGCCCTCGACGGCCGAAACCACCAGCACGGCAACGTCGATGCCCGTCGCACCCTGCACCATGGCGCGCAGATAATGGGCATGCCCCGGCACATCGACCAGGCCGACGATCTTGCCGCTCGGCAGCGCCAGCTCGCCAAAGCCCAGCTCCACCGTCATGCCGCGGCGACGCTCGACCTCAAGGCGATCGGGATTCTTGCCGGTCAGCGCCTCGATCAGCGCCGACTTACCGTGGTCGACGTGGCCCGCCGTGCCAACGATAACGGGACACTCCACCAGCGCCTGAACCTCACTCATCGTGCAACCGCCTTCTCAACGCACGCTACGAACGTCGATGCCGCCGTCTCGATATCTCGGTCGCCCACGAGCGTGCGCACGTCAAACAGGACGCGATCGTGCGAGGCGCGCGTGACGACCGGCGTGTCGAAATCTTGGACGAGCGAGCGCTTGAGCGCGTCAACGGAAAGACGCTCATCGACAAGACGCACGGCAACGCACATGGTGGGCAGCTCGACGGTAGGCAGCGAGCCGCCGCCGGGAGTCGACGACTCCTCGACGATCTCCACCTGAACGGCGCACGGGCAACCCGCCTTATCGAGCCCGGCGACCATACGATCGCGCAGTTTGCAGGCACGACGCTCCAGATGAGCCTGCGGAAGAGTGAGCATGCTGAGCACCGGAATATCGCGATGGGCAACATCGGCGCCGTCCATGTAGATACGCAGCGTGGCCTCGAGCGCCGTGAGCGCCAACTTACCCGGGCGCAGGGCACGCATAAGCGGATGCGACCCGCAGGACTGGACCAGATCGCGACGGCCCATGATGATGCCCGCCTGCGCGGCACCGAGCAATTTATCGCCCGAGCACGACACCAGATCGAGCCCTGCCGAAACCGAAGCCGGCGTGGTTTCTTCGCCTCCGCGCACCAAGATGTCGTCGGGCAACAGCGCGCCCGACCCCTGGTCCTCGTAGAACAGCAGGCCATGCTTGTGGGCCAGGACGGCAAGCTCCCGAGAACCCACTTCCTCGTGAAAACCCTCGATGCGATAGTTGGAAGGATGAACCTTCAGGATCATAGCCGTTTCGGGCGTGATGGCGCGCTCGTAGTCGCCCAGGTGCGTGCGGTTGGTGGCACCGACCTCGACGAGTTTGGCGCCCGAGGCCGCCATGACGTCGGGAATACGGAAGCTGCCACCGATCTCGACGAGCTCGCCGCGGCTGACGATAACCTCTTTGCCCGCGGCATGGGCGGCAAGCACCAGCAGCACCGCGGCGGCGTTGTTGTTGACGACTAGCGCGTCCTCGGCACCGGTGAGTGAGCGGATCAGCTGCGCGGCGTGCTCCTTGCGCGACCCGCGCGAACAGGTGTCGACACTGTACTCGAGCGTACTATACCCGCGCGCAACCTCGGCCACGGCCTTGGCGGCCGATTCCGCGAGCGGGGCGCGACCCAAGTTGGTATGGATGACCACACCCGTGGCATTAACCGCTGGGCGCAGGCTCGGCAGCGCAGAACGATGCGCACGCCACCCGATGGCCGAGGCCAGCTCGCGCTTGGAACGCGGAGCGGCACCAGCACGAATCGCGGCGCGCTCCTCGTCGAGCTCGGCCGTGACGGCGGCATGCACCACCGCGTCGCAGGTCTCCCCCGCCGCCTTCACTACCGGCCACTCGGCAAGCAGCTCGTTGACGAAGGGAATGGCGCGCAGGCGGGCGCGCACCTCATCGGACATGTTCTGGCTATCGCTCATGTGCGACCTTTCAAAACCAAAGGTGAATCAATCGTTCGAACGTCAAACTATCAGCCAATTCGATCGGCTGAGTCAATCAATCGCTATTATCCTCGCGTGCCGCGATCTTTTCCACGCGAACGGCGTTTTCCTGGGTGAGCGCGGCGCCCGTCAACGGGTCCCAACGCAACGGTGTATGGTCGAGCGGGCCCACGCCCAAGGCTTGAGCGCCGCCGGCATCGGCACCAAACGAACGCCCGCCGGGAGCGGCCGAGGTGAAGATGCACGCCGGATGCAGATACGGCGTCGTCTCCACGCGCACGCGGTCGCGGCCCATATCGCTCACCAGCTCGACGACCTCGCCATTGGCGATACCCATGCATGTGGCAACACCGGCATTCATCTGCACGGCGTCCAAGTCGGAACCCGCCTCAGCGGCACCTGCTGCCGCGAGCCTGCGCGAGGTATGCGACTCAAAGGGTCGATTGCCGCTAATGAGGCGAAACATCCCCGGGCTGGGCTCCACCATGGGCGCGATCCAGTCGGGCACACGACCCATGCCGGCTCGCTCCCATATGTCGCTTGCCAGCGCAATCTTGCCGCCGGCAAGCGGAATCACCGGCTCACCCGTGCGCGTCGGCAGCGCCATGCCCGTATCGGCCCAGCCGCGCTCCATGAGCTCGTCCAGATCGATCCCAAAAGGCGCCACCTGTGCAGCCGCAAGGTCGTCCGGCGTAAAGTCGAAGTACTCGCCTACGCCGCAGGCCGCAGCCAACCCGGCAAAGATCTCCCGACCGGGACGTGTGTCGTCATGCTGCACGGGCAGCACGGCGTTGCGGTAGAACACGCGCGCATCGTTGGCGCCCGTCACCGTTCCCACGCCACGGTCAGCCTCCAGATACGTCACGTCGGGCAGCACGAAGTCAGAAGCACGCGCCGTCTCGGACCAACGAATATCAATCGTCACAAGCAAGTCGAGCCGCTGCAAAATACTCAACCAAGCCTGTGCATTGCCATAGCCCGCACCGGGGTTACTGGCATAGACAATGAGCCCACGCAAATCGCCGGCAAGAATCGACTGACCGATGGTCGTGCACAGGCCGCGCACCGGATCAACCAGCGGATAGCGCTCGGACCCCAGTTTGGGCCCACGCGGCACCGGCGGCGTCGCAAAGCGTGCGGGATCGAGGTCGCCCAACACAAGCGGCGTGGGCGGATTGAGGGCGCCGCCCGCATGCCCGATGCAGCCCAGCAGCGCATCGACCAAGCAGATAGCGCGCGCGGTCTGGGTGCTATTGGCATACGCGATACCGATGCCACCATGAAAACCCGCATCCACCACAGCGGCAGGCGCGGCGGCAGCGAGATCGCGCGCCGTGGCGACAATCTCTGCGGCCGGCACGTCGCACATCGACTCGGCCCACTCGGGCGTCCAAGCACTGGCCGCCTGCGCCAGCTCGTCAAAACCCGTGGTATAGCGGGCAACGAACTCGTGGTCGTACAGGCCCTCGGCAATGAGCACATGCGCAATGCCCAGCAGCAAGGCCAGATCGCAGCCCGGGCGTACGCGCAGCCAGCGGTCGGCAAGCGCAACCGAGCCACTGCGCCGGGGGTCGACCACGATAATCTTTGCCCCACGGCGACGGGCATCGTTGAGCGCATCAACGGCCCCCATCGTCGACGAATCGACAATAGAACGCCCCAGGTACATGATGCAATCGGTATGCGCCAGGTCGGAGGCGGGACTATAGCCCAGGCTGTGTTCCCAACCGGTAAGTCGGCTTACCTCGCAGGCGCCATCGGCACCGTATACGTTGGGCGAGCCCAGCGCATGCATAAAACGATACGCCCAGTAGCGGTCGAACGAGGGCACGCCGAGCGTCATGCCCAGCGCACGAGGCCCGCACTCGTCAACAATCCCCAAAAGACGCTCGGCAATCTGAGCAAACGCCTCGTCCCAGGTAATCGCATCAAACCCCGAGCCATCCCGGCGGCGTCGCATGGGGTGCACAATGCGGTCGCGCTCGTCAAACGGCATTGCCAGGCGATGCCGTCCGCGGGCGCAGAGGGCACGCGCCGCGCACGGATGCCCCGGCACCGGCAACTCGGCCACCACACGACCATCCTCAACGCGTGCCGCAAAGGCGCAATCGGCATAGCATCCCCCGCATGTGGTCACCACGGCACGACCGTCACGCTCCACAGCAGATGCCATCTCGATTACCCCTTTCACAAGCCAAACACAACAGGCCAACAGCCCGGCAACGAGCCCCAGACCCAAAAAGCCTCCCGCACGGCAACGCCCCGCGGGAGGCCCAACGTCAAACAGACGGTACCTTACGCCTCGGACTGCTTGGCGTAGATAAACCAGTAGCCGAGCGCGATCAGGACCGCGCCGCCCACGATGTTGCCCAGCGTGGCGGCGGACAAGTTAAACGCAATGCCCGCGGCGTTGAGCGCATCGGCGCCGGCGACGTCGGCACCATAACCGCATGCATGCATCACGGCACCCATGGGCAAAAAGTACATGTTGGCAACGCAGTGCTCAAAACCGCATGCCACAAAGGCGGCGATGGGCAGCAAAATGCCCACGACCTTATCGACCACGGTCTTGCCGGCGGTACCGATCCACACGGCCAGGCACACAAAGATGTTGCACAGGATGCCGCGGAAGAAGATCGTCACCCAGTCGATCGTCACCTTGCCGGCGGCGACGCTCACCATGGAATTGGCGACCGCCTCGCCGTTGAGCTTGTAAATGCCGGCCATGTACACCAAAAAGACGATGAACAGGGCACCGACAAAATTGCCGACCCACACGACGACCCAGGCCTTGAGCATCTGGACCAGGGTGATCTTTTTGCTCTTGAGCGCGCAGACCATAAGCGAGTTGCCGGTGAACAACTCGGCGCCACACACCAGCACCAGCACCAGGCCCAGGCAAAAGCACAGGCCGCCCACGACGCGCTGGGCACCCCAGCCCAGCGTGCTGTCGCTCAAGAACACCGTAAAGAACAGGCCGCCGAAGGCGATAAACGCGCCGGCGAACATTGCCAACAGAAAGGCCTTAGCGACCGGCAGGTTAGCCTTGGTCACGCCGGCGGCCTCGGTCTTGGCCTCGATCGCGGCGGGCGCCAGGCAATCGGGAGCGGGGTACTCCACCTTGGAATCTGCCATGTCAATCACTTCTTTCCTATTCAGCAGGGGCAAGCGCTGCTATAGCTCCTGCCCCAAGCGGACAAAGTGGGAAAAGTCGTTGGCGGCCACGGCGTCGTACACGGCGTCGACGGCCTCAAAGACCTCCGGGGACATGGGGTTATAGAACTCCGTATCGCCCGGCTGAATCCCTATGAAGACGATATCTTCGCACGATTGCTCAATCTCTTCGATCAGAATCGACAAAGGAAGCGAATGCGTGGTGAACATCGACTTGCGGGCCACATCACGTTTGTCGAGCAGGCGGATGGAGCCGACGGGCAGCGCCATATCGGCGGCATCGACCAAGACCAGACGCGGCGGACGCTCGCGCTTGACCTCGATGATGTCGTCCTCGGGCGTCTGACCGCCGTCGATGGTGTACCAGCCGGCGATGGGCGCGTCCTCCATCTTCTTGGAGAGCACGGGGCCGGCGGCATCGTCGGCACGCAGCACGCTTCCCGCCGTGAGCACGATACCCGCAAACGGGGCGCCGTTCACACGACCATCCACAACGCGACCCATTACTGCAACCTCCCCGTCAGATACACGCCCGACACATCGCGCACGCGCTCAACCAGATCGCGAAACTTCATTAAGAACGCGACCTGCTGGGCATGCAGGCCAAAGTCGTCATCGAACACCGAAATGCCGGCCTTGGCAGAACCGCGAAAACCGCGCTCGTCGAGCAACGCATCGCAGGCCTCGAGCAGCGACGGCACCGCCGCCTTGTCGAGCTGGCACTCACCAAAGGAGCGGATGGCCTCGAACTTGGTTTTGGCCTCCCCCTCCGGCAGCGCGTCGACGAGCGAATAGAACACATCCACCGGCACCGACAGGCGCGGCTCAAAGCAGTCGAGCACGCCGGTGTGGTGGCCCACGGCGAGCGTGTAGTACAGCACGTCGCAGGCCTCCTGGGGAACGTCTTCCTCGGTCTCCACAAACTTACGCGTGAGCTCATAGAAGACCACCTGGTCGGGCGCATGGCCCAGGCAGGGGTCGGCGACGCCCTCGGCGGCCTCGTCGCTTGCGCGCGAGGCATCGCCAAAGGAGCCGCCGAGCATACCGGGGCCCGCAAAGTAACCAGAGCGGTCCGTGAGCTCCATCTAGCGACCTCCGGCCAGCACCAGATCCTGCAGCGCCGAGTAGACCTCGACGCGGCGCGGATCGTCCTGCTTGTCGATGAGCAGCGCCATGGCACCGCGGATATCGCCCTTGGGCGCGCCCTCGAGCGTATCCATAAACTCATTGGCCAGGTCGCGACCGTAACGGTAGCCGCTCATGGCGCGAGCCTCGCGTTCAATGGCAACGCGCAGCTTGTACGGCACGCCGGGATGCAGGATATCGGCCTGCTCGCCGGCGGCCTCCACCGTGGTCTCGGCATGGAGCTTTTGATCCAGCAGACCAAGTGCCATGGCAAAGCCGTAGACGGTCTGCGCGGGGCTGGGCGGGCAGCCGGGGATATAGACATCGACCGGCAAGATCTTGTCCGTGCCACCCCAGACGCAGTAGTTGTCGTAGAAGATGCCGCCGGTGCAGCCGCACGCGCCATAGGACACCACGATCTTGGGATCGGGTGCGGCCTCAAAGGCGCGCAGGGCCGGCATGCGCATGGCACGCGTCACGGCACCGGTGTACAGCAGCACATCGGCGTGACGGGGCGAGGGCACGACCTTGATGCCAAAGCGCTCGACGTCAAAGACGGGCGTGATGGAACCGAAGATCTCGATCTCGCAGCCGTTGCAGCCGCCGCAGTCAACACGGTAGACATACACCGAGCGCTTGATCTTCTTAAGAAGGGTCGCCTTGGCCTTCTCGATGCTCTCGTCGAGCTCGATCTTGGTCGGGCGGTACTGAAGCCGCTCGGGCAAAAGCGTGGGTTCGGCCATGGTTACTCCTCCTTCGTATCAAAATCCATAATGATGCCCTCGACCGGTGCAGGACCGGCGGGAATCTCGGGCGCATCGGGGTTGAGCTCGCGGTCGACATACTCCGGGTTCACGCCGTGGCCGCCCAGATACTCCATGCCGGGGCCCTGGGGCTCACCGGACGCAAGCGTCTCGTTGGCAGCCATGCCGCGCGCGTTGCCGGTCTTTACGGCCGAGGCGGCGCGCAGGGCGTCGAGCTCGCGCTTGCACTCCTGGCACATACCGACGGTACGGGCGGCCTGGATGGCCTCCATGCCGCCGGTCTTTTGCAGCAGGCGCTTGGCGTAGTCGATCTCCTTATGCGGGGCAAACGGCTTGCCGCAGCGCGAGCAGTGCTCGAGCGTATAGACGCTCTTGCTGGTGAGGTCGTCCTTGCTCATGACGGCCAGCTCAAACTCCTCGGTGAGCTTGATGGCCTCCATGGGGCAGGCTTCCTCGCAACGACCGCAGAAGATGCAGCGACCGTAGTCGATCGACCAGGTAATGGTATCGGCCGCAAGGTCGGTGTCCATGCGAATGGCATCGGCCGGGCACGCCACGCCGCAGGCACCGCAAGCGATGCAGAGCTCGGCATTGTGCTCGGGCTTGCCACGCATGTCCTTGTTGGTGGGGAACGGCGCAAACGGGTACTTGACCGTCGCGTCGCCGGCCTTGGCGTTAACCTTCCAAAGCTTCAGCATATTAGAGCGCCTCCTCATCGAGCGGAGCGGCCATGGTGCCCTCGCCCGCAAGCGGCGACTTGTCGCGCCAGACGTTCTCGAACTGCTCCTTGTCGAGCACGTGGTCGCGCTTGGCGGCGACATCGGTCACCGTCACGCGGTCGGTGCAGGAGTAGCACGGGTCGAGCGAGCCGACGATCAGCGCCGCATCGCCCACGGTGTTGCCGCGGAACATGTAGCGCAGGACCGGCCAGTTGCTGTACGTGGCGGCCTTGGCGCGCCAGCGGTAGCACTTCTGGTTATTGCCGAGCATGGCCCAGTGCACGTCCTCGCCGCGCGGCGCCTCGGTGGCACCGATGGCGTACTTGTGCGGGGTGTACTCCCAATCCGTGGTGAGGATGGGGCCCGACGGGCAGTTCTCGAGCATGGTCTCGATCATATCGATCGAATCGTAGACCTCCTGGATGCGAACGGCGGTACGGCCGAAGGCATCGCAGGTGTCGGCCGTAGCAGCATGCATCTTCTGAACATCCGGATCGGCGTAGCCGTCGAAGGGATGGTCAAAGCGCACGTCGCGGGCATAGCCAGAGCCACGCATGAGCGGGCCGACCGGCGAGAAGTCGCGAGCGATCTTGCGGTCCAGAATGCCGATGCCACTCGTACGCTCAATAAAGTTGGGCGTGGAGAGCAGCACGTCGACGAGCTCTTGAACCTCGGAGCGCAGCTGGTGGATGGTCGTGAGCGTGGAGAGCTTCTGCTCGGCCAAAATGTCGCGACGCACGCCGCCGATCACGTTGAGGCCGTAGGTCTTGCGGTGACCGGAGAGCTTCTCGGCCAGGTCCATGGACTTCTCGCGGACGCGGAAGAACTGCTGGAAGCCGGAGTCGAAGCCCGTGTAGTGCGACGCCAGGCCAATGTTGAGCAGATGCGAGTGCAGACGCTCGACCTCGAGCATGATGGCGCGGATGTACTGGGCGCGCGGCGGGACATGAATGCCCTGGGCACGCTCAACGGCCTCGGCATAGGCCACCGAGTGGGCGCAGCCGCAGATGCCGCAGATGCGGTCGGCGAGGAACGTCACGGCGTCATAGTTCAGGCGCGTCTCGGCGACCTTCTCCATACCGCGGTGCACGTAGAACAGACGGTAGTCGGCATCGACGATCGTCTCGCCCTCGACGAACAGGCGGAAGTGGCCGGGTTCGTCGGAGGTAATGTGCAACGGGCCCATGGGGACGAGCGTCGTCTCCTTGCCCTTGGTATCGGCCAAGAACTCGTAGTTTTCCATGTCGCTCGCGGGAGCGGGACGGAAGCGGTAGTCCATAGAGTCCTTGCGCAGCGGGTACAGGCCGCTAGGCCAGTCATCGGGAAGCACCAGGCGGCGACGGTCGGGCAGACCCTCGGGGATCAGGCCGAACATATCGCGAAGCTCGCGCTCGCCCCACACGCAGGCGGGGACGAACGGCGTCACGGACGGGAACGTCATCTTGGCGGGATCGACCTCGGTGCGCACGGTCACCCAGCCGGGGTCCTCCCCCTCCATGGAGATGACGTAGTACACGGCGTAACGGCCGCACAGGCTGCGCTCATCGTTGCCGATGATCACGGGAATCCAGCCATAGCGCTCGTAGTACAGGTAGTGGACGGCCTCGGGCAGCTTATCCTGCTTGACGGTGATCGTCAGCTGGTCCTCGCACTGCCACTCGACTTTCTCGATGCAGCCCGGAACGGCGCGGCGCAGGGCCTCGACATGGCTCTCGCAGCGACGGGCATACACCTTGTTCTCAGTTTCAATCATTCGTTACTCCACCTCGCTCTGAGCGGTCTCGGTACCGAACACAGCGCGGTACATCGGCGTCGCGTGAAGTTCCTCGGTGCTCTGCTCGAGCACAATGCCGGTCGCAGTCTCCACACCGTGCACGAGAGGCAGCGGGGTGGCGATGCCAAACCACAAGATCATGACAGCCAGGATGACTTCGGGGATAAGCATGAGCGCCGGGGCCTCATGCTTGCCCATGCCCTGGGGTGCATGGCCGAATACCGACTTGAGTGCGATACGGGTGAGCGCGGAGATGGCCACGGTAAGACCGAGGGCGACCACGACGACCAGCCACATGGGACCAGCGGTAACACCGGCGACAAAAGTCAGGAACTCAGAGATGAACATGCCAAAGGGCGGGAAGGCACCAAGACCGAGCAGCGCCAGGACGGCGAGCGCGGCGGTTGCGGGCGCAACCTCGACGACACCCTGGATCTTGGCCAGGCTACGCGTGCCAAAGGCGTGCTGGATGTTGCCGGACACGCAGAAGGCAAGCGTCTTGGTAAAGCCGTGGAACACGCAGTGCAGCAGGGCCGCGGCGATACCCAGCGGGCCACCGATACCCAGGCACAGGGCAATAACGCCCACGTTCTCCACAGACGAGTACGCGAAGCGGCGCTTGAGGTCGTCCTGGCGAAACATCGAAAGCGCCGCCACCAAAATGGACAGCGCGCCGACGATCAGCAGCAAAAGCTGCGGATACTCGGCGCCCACGGCTTGGATAGTAAAGCCGTAGAAGCGCATGATCACGAGCATGGCGCACTTAAGCAGCACGCCCGAGAGCAGGGCCGAGACAGGGCTCGGGGCCTGGGAGTGGGCATCGGGCAGCCAAGTGTGCATGGGGAACAGGCCGGCCTTGGTGCCAAAGCCGATCACGATAAACGCAAAGGCGAGGCGCATGAGCGTCGGGTCGAACTGGTCGGCATACGGCAGCACGCACGACAGGAATGCGGCCTCGTGGGCGTTGGGAATCACGTCGGCGGCGTTGGCGTAGATCAGCAGCGTACCGAACAGGCCGAAGGCCACGCCGGCGGTGCAGACCATCGCATACTTCCAAGAAGCCTCGAGGGCCGTCTTGTTCTTGTAGATACCCACGAGGAACACGGTGGAAAGCGTGGTTGCCTCCACAGCGGCCCACGTGAGGATCATGTTGTTGGACAGGCACGCGAGCAGCATGGTGAACACAAACAGGCTAAACAGCGCAAAATACTGCTTGGCGCGCTCGGCGGGCATGGAGCCCTCCTCGATATCGGCCTTTACATAGGGCAGCGAGAACAGCCCCGTAAGAAAACCGATAAAGCCGATGAGCAGCACAAAGATGGCGCCCAGCGAATCGAGGTGGAACCACAGGCCAAGAGCGCTCGCGGTTTCGCCGCTCATAAGGACGTCACCGGCCGTCATAATCGACAGCACCAGGACGGCTGCGACGGAGACCAGGTTGAGACCGGCAAACACGTTATAGGACGTGTTCTTGGGCAAAAACGCCATGACCAGCGAGAACACCAAAGGAGTCGCGAGCAGGGCGAGAATCAACGTTTCCATGGACTACCCCCTCAGCTCGGACAGGTCGCGCGCATCGAGCGAGTGGGAGTCGTCCCAGATGCGACGCACGACGATGGACATGATGATGACGGCAAAGATGGCGTCGGTGGCGATACCGATCTCGATGATCTCGGGAGCGGTGGGGGCCAAAAGCGCGAGCGTCACGTGGCTGCCGTTTTCCATAAGGCAGTATCCAAAGATCTGCTTCATGATGTTGCGCTGCGAAATGATGCAGGTAAGACCCACAAAGAAGTGAGCGAAGCTAATAGCGAGCGCAGGCGTTGCGACCTCGGCCGTGGGCAGGCTGATCTGCGTCACGACGGCAAAGCAGATCGCGACCTCCACAGCGATGATGCAAATGGCCCACGCGGGCTTAAGGCCGGCCTTGAGCGATGCGTCGCTCGGCTCGCCCATCTTCTTATACGCACGGTTGAGGATATAAGGGACCAGGACGACCTTGGTGATAAAGGCAGATCCGGCCCACATAAGCAGCTCCTGCGCACCGGTGGTGACACCGAGCGTGGCGAGCAGTCCCACGAGCACCAGCGACTGCACCGCATACCAGCTGATGGCGTGCTTGATGTTCTTTGAGACGACCACCATGGTGGACGTGACGATCAGAAGGCCGCCAAGGATGTTGACGATCGAATAACCCATGTCGTTCTACCTCCTAACCGATCCAGCTGGCCGAAAGCGGGCCGCTGACGATGACCATGATGATGAGCACGATGAACACGAATGCCATCGCGCGGGGAAGCGGGGCTCCCGCAGCGACCTCGTCGCTCGGCTCGCCGGGCAGGCAATAGCCCATCCACTTGAGGAACCAGGCGAAGGTGGCAACGGTCTCGGCAACCATGATGCACACGAGCACCAGGATCGCAACGTTGCCGGCACCCACAGAAAAGCCGCCGGCAATGATCTGGAACTTCGAGAAGAACGTGTTCATGGGCGGCACGCCGGCAATGGCGAGCGCGGCGACACCAAAGCCCACGCCCGAGATCGGGTACTTCTTTACGATGCCGCGAAGCTTGGGCAGCATACGCGTGCCGAGCGTAAAGGAGAACGAACCGGCGATCAGGAAGAACAGCGTCTTGGCGAAGGCGTGGTTAAAGATGTGGCACACGGCACCGTCAAAGGCCAGCTGGCTGCCAAAGACCGAAAGGCCCAGACCAAAGAACACATAGGAGAGCTGAGCGATCGTGGAGAAGGCCAGCAGGCGCTTCATGTCCTTTTGCGGCAGGTACATAAGGAAACCAAAGAGCATGGTGACCATGGCGTCGATGATGGCGACCCAGCCCACGATCTCGGGGATCTCGCCGGCAGAGACGAGTGCACGCGCGAACACGCACACGCCGACCTTGACCATCGAGGCGCCATGCAGGTAGGCCGAAACAGGCGTCGGCGCCTCCATGGCCGAAGGCAGCCACATGTACATGGGAACCTGTGCGGACTTGGCCCAGGCCGCAAACAGCACGAGCAAAAGGACGATAGCCTTGAGCTTGGCGTCGAGGCCGGCAATCGCGGTAATGGCGAAGGTACCGGTGTGGGCAAACAGGATAGCGGCGCCCAGATACAGGCCGAGCGCACCGATATGCGTGATGATCAGGGCCTTCATGCCAGCCTTCTTGGCCGTAGGCGACATGTAGTAGCTAATGAGGCCCCAAGAGCACGCACCCGTGATCTCAAAGAACACGAGCTGGCCCAAAAGGGTCGAGCTGTACACGAGGCCGGCCATGGCGCCGATGAAGGTCGCGAGGTACGCGTAGAAGCGACGACGCGGCGCATCGGGATGCTCACGGTTATTCTCGCTCATATAGGGAATCGAATAGATCACGACAAGCAGGCCGATACCCACAAAGGCGGGCGCGAGCAGCGTGCTCATGCGATCGAAGGTGAATCCCATGACGAGGGTCTGCCCAAACGAGATCAGGGGGACCTGCGTGTCGGGCATGCCGGCGCCAGCGAAATTCGCGGCGAGGGCGATGGTGCAGACCGTCGAGACGGCGGCACCCAAAACGCTGAACCACTTGGCGTACGGACGGGGGAACAGGGCGACGAGCACCGAAGCCACCATCGGGGCCGCGATAGCGACCAAGCCGAGAAGGGACAGACTGACTGCAAATGACATTGTTTCTCCCTTCTCCTACACGCCGACGACCACGAAGACAAACGCCAGAACGGCGATGCCCACGACGGCCCAGGTCTGATTGCCGAGCACCTTAAAACGCGAGCGCGAGCAGGAGTTCTCGATCACGCCGCATACGACAAAGTCGATCAGGCACTTCACCAGGAAGATGACCGCGCCCAGAACGGCGGCAGCGCTCACGGTCGCGGGCTCGCCCCAGGGGACGAAGATCGCGCAGAACCAGGCGACGACCAGGACCTGTTTCATGGACATGGCGAGCTTGGCCATCGCAAGCGACGGGCCGGAAAGCTCGGCGAGCGGACCTTCCTGGAGCTCCTGCTCAGCTTCGGCCTGGTCAAACGGCAGCTTGCCGAGTTCCATGTAGCAGGCGATCGCAAAGGCGATGCCGGCGAGGATCACGGCGACCGGCGCGTCGATGGCGCCCGTCATGATGTGCTGACCCATGGTGGCGATGTCGGTGGAGCCGCACACCAGGGCGGCGGCAAACAGCGCCAGCAGCATAGACGGCTCGATGAGCACGCTCATGAGCAGCTCGCGGACGCCGCCGATACCGGCGTAGGCGTTGGACGAATCCACACCGCAGAGGGCGAAGAAGAAGCGGGCAAGCGCCAGGCTGTACATGATGGTGATAGCGTCACCAAAGACCGGGATGGGGCTTTGTGCCGTAAAGAGCGGCAGACCCATCGCGAGCATAAAGGCGACGGCGAAGAACAGCGGCGGCATGATGCGCAGCGCAAAGCTCGCGTCCTCGCTCTGGGACTCGGGGCGCGCAAAGAGCTTGGCCAGGTCGCGGTAGTCCTGCATGATGCTGGGGCCGCGACGGTTGTGCATCTTGGCGCGGATAACGCGACCGAGACCGGAGAAGAACGGCGCGACGGCCATAACGACCACGCCCTGCAGAACGGCAAGTACGATGTTGTTCATGCTCTCCCCTCCTTAACCCATTTGCACGGCGAGCACGAGGAACACCACGAGTGCCGCGACGATGTAGCAGATATAGATGCTGTAGTTGCCGCCCTCGAGCTTAGTCGCGAGGTCGGCGAGCTTCTCGACACCCTTATGCGGGGCATCGACGAGAATCTTGTCGGGCACGGGCTCCACAGCCTCGGCCACACCGGTGAGCTTCTGGAAGAAGTGCGCGATGGACCAGCAGACAGCCGTGCAGCGGTCGCGCAGCGTGTAGAGCGGCTGCATAAACCAGGACACCTCGGAGGCAAAGGTCGTGGCCACGACGGGCATATGCTCGTTGGGAGCATAGCCGCACGCCCACGGCTGGGACTTCTGCACCTTGCCGACGGTCTTGAGCATGCGATAACCGCAGGCAAGGCCGACGAGCACCACAAGCGCAATAGCGATCGCGGGCGTGGAGGTGGCAGCGCCGGAGTACTGGTTCATGAGCTCCATGCCCTCGGCGGCAAACACGCCACCGGAAGGATGCAGCACGGACGCGGCGACATCGACCAGCACGGGCGCGATCACGGGAGCGCCAATGCCCAGCACGACGCAGATGGCCGCGAGCAGGCCCTGCGCAAACACCATGGGGGCGGGAACCTCCTTGGCATTGGCCGCGGCCTCGGAGCGGGGCGCGGAGGCAAAGGAGACGCCATAGGCCTTGACGAAGCATGTGACAGCCAGCGCGCCGGTAATGGCAAGCGCGACGGCAGCGAACACGGCCACGATCATGACGGCCTTATCGCCCTGCATGGCGGCGTTAAACAGCGACTGGTAGGTAAACCACTCGGACACAAAGCCGTTGAAGGGCGGGATGGCCGAGATGGCAAGCGCGCCAATAAGGAAGCAGATGGCCGTAGCCGGTATACGACGGAACAGGCCGCCCATCTTCTCCATATTGCGCGTACCCGTGGAGTACAGCAGCGCACCGGCGCCCAAGAACAGCTCGCCCTTAAACATCGCGTGGTTAAACGTGTGGTAGAGGGCGGCCATCAGAGCCAGGACGGCGATGCCGACCGAGTTGAGCGCCATGGCGGCCATGGAGGCGCCGACGCCGAGCAGAATGATGCCGATGTTCTCGACGGAGTGATAGGCCAGCAGGCGCTTGATGTCATGCTCCTGCAGGGCGAAGGCCACGCCGAGGACCGACGAGATCGCACCGAAGACCATGACCATAAGGCCCCACCAGACCTGAACGCCCGAGGCGGAGAGCAGGTCGAGACCCACCTTGAGGATACCGAAGATACCGATCTTGATCATGCCGCCGGACATGAGGGCCGACACGTTGGACGGCGCCTCGGCATGCGCCTTGGGCAGCCAGCCGTGCAGCGGGATGATACCGGCCTTGGCGCCAAAGCCAAAGAAGGCGAGCACGAAGCACACGGATGCGACCGCGGGGCTAAACTGCGTAGCGCGGAAATCCGCAAAGGCAAACGAGCCACCGGCGAAGTTGGTCATGGTGAGGAAGCTCGCCATGATGAGCACAAAGCCCACGTGCGCGATCACAAAGTAGAGCCAACCGCCATGGATGGAGTTCTCGTTCTCCTCGATCACGACCAGGAAGTACGAGGTCAGCGACATGAGCTCAAAGGCGACCAGGAACCAAAACACGTTGTCGGCGGTAATGACGAGCATCATGGACGCCACAAAGGTGTTAAAGAAGAAGCCGGCGCGGCCCTTTTTTCCCGGGTACTCATCAAAGTAGTTGAGACCGTAGATCGAACCGGCAAACGCGAGCACCGAGATAAGCGCCACGAACAGGCCGGACAGCTGATTGAGCAGCAGCTGGAAATGGGCAAACGGGAAGAACACGATGGTGTCGACCGACGTGACATCGCCCAGCACGGCCTGGATACCGGCCACAAACGAAAGCACGGCCGCGACGGCGCCGATCAGGCAGCCGGCGGTCTTGGCGGCGTTATCGGCCTTGATCAGCAGAACCGAGGCGAGCGCACCGATGCACGAGACGGCAAGCGATGCGATAAACAGCGTCATGCTATCCATTGTTTACGCTCCCTTCTGCTTTCTCGGACAGACCCTGGGCCACAGCGGTAACGTCGACGGACGGACCGTTTTCGATCGAGCGCAGGCGCTTGGCCTCGTCGAGCTCGCGATCGGCCGCGCCGCCCATGACGGTCAGCGCCTTGGTGGGGCACGCCGCCACACAGTGCGGGCCGTCCGGATCGAAGGCGCACAGGTCGCACTTGACTGCGCAGGTGTACTGGCCGGGAGCCCACGTAAGCAGGCTGCTCAGGGACTTAGGATACGAAGGCGTCGGGTCGCACATGCCTGCGACACCGGCGATAGACGTGCCATCGGGATGGATGGCTCCGAAGGGGCACGCGATGGCGCACAGCCTGCACCCGATGCACTCCTGCTCCTTGACGTGGATGCGATCGCCATCGTGCTCGATGGCATTCACCGGGCAAACCTCGGCGCAGGGGGCACCCTCGCAATGGTGGCAGGCAAGGGCGGCAGAAATACCGCCGGTCTTCACGAGCGCCAGGCGCGGCGTATCCTGAAGACCCTGCATCCGGTGGGCGTCGGCACAGGCGGACTGGCATGTTCCGCAGCCGATGCACCTCTCCGGGTTGATGTCGATGAAGCGGTTCATCCCCACTTCCTTTCAAAATAACGGGCCGGGCTCCCGAACGTACGGGACGCCCGGCCCAAAAAGCCAACGAGAACGGGACTACACGATTTGATTCACGTGCGTCTCGTCGTCGAACTTGGCGGCGCCGGGCTCAACGTCCTGGGGAGCGGCGGCGTCCACCAGAGCCTGCTTGAGCTCGGTGTACTGACGCTCCACCTCGCCCTCGGCCCAGACCTGGTCGGCGATAGCGTCGACCTGGCAGGCGGAGAACTTGTCCTCGGGCGTATGCGAGACCGGGTCGACCTTGTGAATGGTCAGCTCGTTGCACTTGCCGATCCACCACTGGTAGGTCATGTAGACCGTGCCCTTATTGATGCGGTCGCTCACGTCGGCGCGGCTATATACCTGGCCGCGGCGGCTGTGAATCGAGACGATGTCGCCATTCTTGATGCCGCGTGCCTGGGCGTCCGCGGGATTCATGCGGACAAAGCCGGGCTCGTCGGCAAGCAGTGCCAGCGTCTTGCAGTTGCCGGTCATCGAGCGGCAGCTGTAGTGGCCGACCTCGCGGACGGTGCACAGGATGAGCGGGTACTCATCGTCGGGAAGCTCGGAGGGCGCCTCCCAGTCGTGCGCCATCAGGTTGGCGCGGCCGTCCTTGGTGGTGAACTTGCCACCAGCGAACATGTCGGGCGTGCCGTGGTCGTTCACATCGGTGCTCTTGACGGGCCACTGGGCGTAGCCGCCCTCGGGAGCCATCTTCTCGTAGGTTGCGCCCACAAAGTTGGGGCACAGGCTAATGCACTCGTTCCAGATCTGCTCGGTGTTGTCGTAGTGCATGGGGTAGCCCATACGCGTAGACAGGTCCGCGAAGATCTCCCAGTCGTGACGGCACTCGCCCTTGGGAGGAACGGCCGCGTCGAAGTGCTGGAAGCTACGGTCGGATGCGGTAAAGACACCCTCGTGCTCGCCCCAAGAGGTGGCAGGCAGGATGACGTCGGCGAGCATGGTCGTCTGCGTCATAAAGATGTCCTGGCAAATGAACAGATCCAGCTCGGAGAGCGTCTTGCGCATACCGGCCGAATCGGGCTCGGTCTGCACCGGGTCCTCGCCGTAGTTGTAGAAGCAGTGCACCTTGCCCTCGTCGACCAGGTGGCCCAGGTCGGTGAGCTTGTAGCCCTCCTCGAGCGGGAGCTTTTCCTCGGGCACGCCCCAAGCCTTTGCAAACTTGGCGCGCACGGCGGGGTCGGTGACCTTTTGGTAGCCAGGGTACAGGTTGGGCAGCATGCCCATATCGCAGGAGCCCTGGACGTTGTTCTGACCGCGCACGGGCGCGAGGCCGGAATTGGGTTTGCCGATCTGGCCGGCAACGCAGGCGATGGAGGCGATGGTGTGCACCGTCTTCAGGTTCTGCTTCTGCTGGCATACGCCCATGCCCCAGCCAATGATGGCAGAAGGCTTCGCCGTGGCATACATCTCGGCAGCTTGGTGGATCAGCGCGGGCTCGACACCCGTGATGTCCTGTACGGATTCGGGAGTGTAGTTCTTGATGGTCTCCCACCACTCGTCAAAGCCGTTCGTGTGCTCGGCGACGAATTCCTTGTCGTAAAGGCCATCGTTGACCAGACAGTTGGCAAAGGCGTTGAGGAACGCAACGTTGCAACCGTTCTTGATCGGAAGGTAAAGATCGGCGATACGCGCGGTTTCGATATGGCGCGGGTCGGCGACGATGATCTTGCAACCCTTTTCTTTGGCTCGCACGATACGCCTTGCGACGATGGGGTGCGAATCGGCAGGGTTATAGCCGAAGAGGAAAATGCAGCCCGCATCCTCCATACCGGGGATGGAGCATGACATGCAACCTGAACCAACCGTGTCCATCAGACCGAGGACAGTAGGGCCGTGTCAAGTACGGGCGCAGTTGTCCACGCTGTGGGTGCCGATGCACGCACGCGTAAACTTCTGCATGACGTAGTTCGCCTCATTGCCGCCGCCTCGCGAAGAGCCGGTAGTCATGACAGCGTTAGGACCATATTCGTCAATTATGGCCTGCATCTTAGATGCGGTGAAATCCAGTGCCTCGTCCCAGCTTACGCGCTCAAGATCCGCGCCCTTGGTGCGGCGGATCATCGGGTGCAGTACGCGAGGAGTCAAGATCTTGGTGTCGTTGATGAAGTCGTAGCCGCTCATGCCCTTAAGGCACAGCTCGCCCTGATTGGTGATGCCGTTGAGCGGTTCGGTACCCACAACCTGGCCGTTTTGGACCAAGAGGTTAAACTGGCAACCGGCGCCGCAGTACGGGCAGATCACTTTATGCTTCTCCATGACACCCTCCTTCCTTTCTCTGCTACCGAATACTCGGTACTTATTTGACAATCATTGGGCCTGTCGCCCGACGCTTACGCCTCGTTTTCGATGGTGGCGCGGGCACGCTCGGCAGTCAGTTCTGCCAGACGCTCCTCGTCTACCAGGGTGAGGCCCTTGGTCGGACACGCCTCGGCACACGCCGGACCGCCGGGACGGTCCACGCACAGGTCGCACTTGAGCACGAAGCTCTTAGTCTGCGAACCCACGCGCACGTCGCCCATCAAGACGGGGACCTGCGTGGTCGCCACGCTCACGGCGCCAAAGGGGCATGCCATGACGCAGCTCTTGCAACCGATGCAGTTGTCCTCGTTGACGCCGATGCGATGGTTCTTTGGGTCAAAGAACAAGGCGCCCGTGGGGCAGGCCTTGGCGCACGGAGCGTCCTCGCAGTGGTGACATGCCACCGGCGCGGAAATCTCGTAGGTGCGCGTTACGCGCAAGCGAGGTGCGGCGATGTTGCCGGGAATATCGTGTGCCTCGATACACGCCGCCATGCAGGTTTGACACCCAATGCAGCGCGAGGAATCGGCTACGACTCGTTTATTGCCCATGTTGTTCACTCCCTCCTGAATCCCATGCCAGAGAGACCCTGTCGACGTTGCCCCAAGCCGCCCGTGGCTTGGCATCGGTGTATCGAATGCATGCGGCGAAACAGGCACTCGGTAGAATTTCTCCAACGGTATACAGGTTGAATATACGCAGTTGCAGGGGGCAAACTTGAGCAAAACCCCTGCAATACGGGTGTATTGCAGGGGTTTTGGCAGGTTGGAATTATTCTTGGGTAGCTATAAAGGTGAGTGTATTACATGCGTACGCTTCAGAGATTTTTACACACTCTCATTATGGATGTAATACGCTTGTATTCATGTTCATGGTTATCAACTTGAGTGAAATAAAGTAATCGTTATAAGATGCTCAAGTATCGGCACATGCCGCATTTGACCGACTATATTGCACGCTCATTAAGGGGGCCAGTGATGTCATCGACTCAAAAACGAACCATCCTGCAGGTGCGCATTCGCGAGGAAGACAAGCAGCATGCCGAGCGTCTCTACGACGCCATGGGCACATCGCTCGCCGAGGCCGTGCGCCTTTTTGTCGCGCAGAGCATTTTGATGCGCAAGCTCCCCTTTCAGCCGGTCGCCGTGCGCTCAAAGGACGGCACCGCCGCCTATGGATCGCTCAAAGCATATGGGGACCCCAATCGCCGCTCCGAGGAGCGCAATGCCTGGATTGAGTACCTTGCCACAGAAAGCGACGATTCGATTTTGGGTCCCGAGGAAGTAGATATCCATGAGTAGCACCATCATTGACGAGACCGTCATCCTGCGCTACCTGCTTAACGACGACGAAGTTCTGTCACCGCGCGCCGCCAAGGTCATCGCCACGCGCACCGCTCGCGTCTACCCCGAAATCATCACGCGCGTCGTGGTCACGCTGCGCGACGTCTATAAGGTTCCCCGCGTTGAGATTGCCGCGGCCTTGAAAAGGCTGCTCAATGACGTCATGGTCGACGAGCCCACCGTTGTCGCCCTTGCCGTCAAGCTCTTTGGCAAGACCCATATGGACTTTACCGACTGCCTTCTCGCAGCCCGAACCGCCATCTACAACGATGATGTCGTGAGCTTTGGCAAGCCCATCATCCAAGGCATGATCGATTACCGCCACAAGCGCCAAACCGCAGTCGGTGCTCGCGACCGCGCCGCCGAAGCCCGCAGTCACAGCACCGACACCACCATCGACAAGCTCCGCCACCAATCCCGCCACTAGCACCATCCCCCCCTAAGTTGCGGTGAAATAGTTCCTGGATTTAGGCTTATTCGAGCTTTTCAGGAACTATTTCACCGCAACTTTCTGTAAGGGTGGTTTTTAGTGCCGCCGAGGGGCACTAATCAACCGTTTGCCGATATGTTTGACTCTGACTCATGACTCTGACCTGCCCCGTCAAGCTTTTGGTCAGTTCATGGCAAGGTCTGGCGGAGCAAATATGGGATAGCGTAGTGTCATTCACTCCCCCTCGAGACCATGGGGTCGAAAATGAGTCATGATAAACGCTGCTCCAAACCGCAAGCAGAGCTGTTCTTCCGGTTATTCGAGGCCCATCATGGCGGACACCTGTTTGTAGCTACCAGAAAATGGGATGAGCGCTGTGCCTACGCGCTCATGCAAAAAGAGATGATTGTTCGACTCTACAACCATGTCTACGCTGATCCCGCGTATTGGAATGACCTCGGCGTCGAAGATCGCATCTTTCAATTGGCATCCGCTATTGCGGTCGTTGAACCGGATGCCGTGTTTTGTGGAGCAACGGCGGCACTGCTCTATGGCGTCGGTTCTGCATATTCCCTTCTCGACAAGGTGCAAGTGCTGCTGCCGCGTTCCACCAGACGCGATATGTACGAATTCGTTGAATACCGACGCTGGCGGGCGGGCAACGTATGGCAGCTCGGCCCGTTTACGTTAACGGATCCATATCGCACGGTGGTCGACATCGCCCGAACGAGCGCTTTTCGATATGCACTAGGCTATGTCGACGGGCTGGCTCGTGAGTACGGTGTCGAGCGTGAAGAATTGCGTGCATATGCACAAGCGAACTGCCGCGGACTGCACGGCATTGTGCGCGCATTTAACGTTTTTGAACACATGGATGGCAGATCGGATAACGGTGGAGAATCCGAGGCACGGGCGGCAATGATTCTGGCGGGAGTTGCCGCTCCCGAACTTCAGGTTGAAATCACTCGACCGGGAAACGCCGGCTATTATTTGGCAGATTACGGCTGGCAGATGCCAAACGGCTCTTGGATGCTGGCTGAGCTGCATGGACTAGGCAAGTTTGAGGACGATGCCCAAAATGATCCGGAACATACTGCGGCAAAAACCTATCGAGCTGCCCTTATGCGCGATGCGAACCTGCGTGCCATGGGCCACAACGTCATTCATTTCAAGCTCTCAGACACCTACGATGTCAAAACGTTCGGCTCCATGATGCGCGGCTACGGTATACCAACCACAAAACCCTACGCAGACTCCTGACCGGCTGCCCTCATCTTCTCGACAACAGAACCCATCATCGAACCAGCCCGCTCGGCCTCAATAAGTTGCGGTGAAATAGTTCCTGGATAACAGCTTTTGTGGCTAATCCAGGAACTATTTCACCGCAACTTAGAAGGGGATGTGGGGTCCCCGGCATGTATATGAAAACGGCTCTGGCACCAAATGGAGCCAAAGCCGTTAAAACTATCCTATGGAGCGGGCGACGGGAATCGAACCCGCGTCATCAGCTTGGAAGGCTGGGGTTCTACCATTGAACTACGCCCGCAAGATATGGTCGGGACGACAGGATTTGAACCTGCGACATCCTGCTCCCAAAGCAGGCGCGCTACCAAACTGCGCCACGTCCCGAAGGTGTTGAGCAGCTAAGGTCTAAACCTTGCGTGTCCCAAAGCGAAGGAAATTATAGGGGAGACTCCCCGCCTGTGCAAGCGCAGAAACCCTAGCTCCTCGAATGTGCGACAAAACGACTATGGAGCAGTCCGATCACAAACGCCACCACGGCAACCGGCGCCCACGCGGCACCGATGTCAGCCAGGGGTAGCGCATCAAAGGGCAGCCACGTGCCCACAAAGAACGCATCGCGGACCGAGGTGATCACGCTTTGCACGGCGACCACGCCGCCGACCCACACCCACACCTGCGGATGAGCGTCGCAAAAGCCGTGCACCAGGCCCATCAGTACCAGCACGATGGCAACGGGATACAAGGCGTTGAGCATGGGCACCGAGAACATAAGAATCACGTCGAGGCCCACATTGGAGAGCACGCACGAAAACGCTGCGAACACAAAGGCGAGAATCGCAAAGGGACGGCGCATGGCCTCCTCGGAGGCCTCCGCTCCCCCCTCGACCACGTACGTCTCACAGAAATAGCGCGCGCAGCAGCTAATGAGGCCGATGCACACGTTCATGCAGGCGAGGAAGAAAATCGCAAACACCACAACCGTGCCGGCAAGGCCAAAGTGCATGGAGGCCGAGCGAGCAAGGATGGCAGCGCCGTTGGTGGCGTCGGGCATCACGGTGCCGAGCTGCATGCCGGCAAGGGCCAAGCCGCAATAGATAAAGGCCATGAGCACGCCGGCGATCACACCGGAACGCGAAATCTCGAAGGCCACGCGCTTGTCGTCGGTCACGCCCAGCTCGTGAATGGTCTCGGCGATGATGATGCCGAAAGCGAGCGACGCAAGCAGGTCCATGGTCTGATAGCCAGTTAAAAAGCCCTGCACGGCGGCGCCTGCATCGTAGGGAGCCTGAGGCGCGGCAGCCGGTCCCAGCGGCGAGATCACGGCAGCACCCACGACCAGCACGATGAGCGCAATGAGCGCGGGGCCCGTAATGCGCCCGAGCACGCGCGTGATAACGCCCGGACGCAGCGTGAGCGCAAACGCGACGACAAAGAAGCCAACGGCAAACACCAGGCGAGCCGTGCCGAGCGAAACGCCCTCGGGCAGTAGCGGCACCAGCATCTCGAAGGCCGTAGAGCTTGTGCGCGGAATGGCCAGGCACGGGCCGATGGCCAGATACACCGCCGCAACGAAGAATTCGCCAAACTTAGGATGCACGCGCCCAGCCAGCTCGCGGGCCGTGCCGGCGAGCGCGACGGCGATAAATCCCATAACAGGCAGACCGATAGCGGCAATCAAAAAGCCGATCATGGCAAGCGGCGTGGCCGTGCCGGCCTGAAGTGCCAGCAATGGCGGAATGATGAGGTTACCGGCGCCAAAGAGCATCGAGAACAGCGCAATGCCGACGGTAACGACATGGTCGGAGCGCAGACCGCGCGGTGCGGATGAGGCCATAGGCACACCTTTCGGGTCGAAACAAAAACGGGACGGGCAAAAGACCCGTCCCGCAAGTATATACGCTCTAGCAGGCTAAATCGCGCAAAGCGTCAATCGCAGTGTCGACTTCCTCGTCCGTGTTGAAATACCCAAACGAGAAGCGAACGACACCCTGGCGCTCGGTCCCGAGCGCGCGGTGCATGAGCGGAGCGCAATGGGCGCCGGGGCGCGTCGCAATCCCCCACCCTTGCATGAGCGCGTCCGAGATCTCGGCAGAGTCGATATCACCCACGTTGAGTGAGACGATCGCCGAGCGCACGGGCTGGTCAAACGCACCGTAGAGCTTAATCCCCGGAATCTCGCGCACGCCAGCGAGAAAGCGATCCGCCAGTGCTCGCTCATGCGCCGCGATCGCCTCGACCCCGCCTTGCGCCTCGATAAAGTCGAGACCGGCAGATAGTCCCGCGATGCCGTGACCGTTGAGCGTGCCCGCCTCAAGTCGCGTGGGCCACTCAAGCGGCTGCAGCGCATCGAAGCTGTGCACGCCCGTGCCGCCCATGGCCCACGGAGCCACGTCAATGCCCTCCGCCACGGCCAGGCCGCCGGTCCCCTGCGGACCCATGAGCCCCTTATGGCCGGTAAAGCACACTATGTCGAGGCCCATGGTCTGCATATCAACACGCGCCGTACCGGCAGACTGCGAGGCATCGACGATCACAAGCGCACCTGCCGCATGGGCCATGGCCGCTACGCGCGCAATGTCGACCGCGTTGCCGGTCACGTTGGAGGCATGCGTCACCACCACGGCACGCGTACCCGGCGTGACCAACTGCTCGAGTTCGTCGTAGTCGAGCACACCGTTTACGTCACAGCCCGCATGCTCAACGGTCACGCCCCGCTCCGCTGCCAGGCGGTTGAGCGGACGCAGCACGGAGTTATGCTCGAGCACCGTCGTGACCACGCGGTCGCCGGGGCGCACCACGCCACAGATGGCGGTGTTGAGCGCCGCCGTAGAGTTGGGCGTAAAGCACACATGGTCCGCCCTCGGGCAACCTAAAAGGCGCGCGAGTTTGGCACGGCAACCGTGAATCGTACGAGCGGCATCGAGGGCACCCGACGTGGCGCCGCGCCCGGCATTGCCGAGCGAGCACATCGCCTGCGTCACGGCATCGATGACCGTCTGCGGCTTGTGCATGGTCGTCGCCGCGTTATCCAGGTAGATCATCGCACGACCTCCCACATATCAATCACGGTATAGCCCTCGGTGGGAACGCCCGACGCGGCGAGTTCGCCGCGCAGCAGTTCCTCATCGGCAGGCAAGGCCTTCCACGCCAGACCGCAGCCGGCAGCGACCTCCCCGGGCACGGGAATCGTTCGCCCGGGAAGGCCGCGCTCGATGCACAGGGACTCACAACCCATGGCGGCCGCCGTGGTGGGAAACGTGATGACAAGCGCCGGGCGCTTCTCCCTCATGGCACCTCCAACCAATACGCTACGGGCGCACGACGCGCACGGCCTGCTCCATCTTCTCCACGATCACGTACATGTTGGTGACCTCGCCCACCGCGAGCTGGTCCTTAATGCCAAAGTGATCGAGGCAGGTGCCGCAGGTAAGGATCTCGACGCCCTGCTCGGCCAGATCCTTCAGGTCATCGAGCACCGGCGAGCCCTCGACGGTGAGCTTGGCGCCGCCGTTGTAAAACAGCATGGTCGCGGGCAGCTCCTCCTGCTGCGTCACAGCAAAAATAAACGCCTTCATGAGCTTGTGGCCCAGCTCGTCGTCTCCGCGGCCCATGCAATCGGTGTAGACGGAAATGACGAGTTTGCCCTTGCCGGCGCTGG
>CABUQI010000006.1 GCA_902493545.1 uncultured Collinsella sp.
GCTGACCTCTAAGAAGGCCATCGCGGTGCGCGACGGTGCCGAGGTGGAGCTCGACCTGGACCAGATCGTGCTCGACGACATCATCCGCCTGGGGCGCGGCGACCAGATTCCCGCTGACGCCGTGGTGGTTTCGGGCGAGGCGCTCGTGAACGAGAGCTTGCTGACGGGCGAGAGCGACCTTATTAAGAAGCAGCCTGGTTCTGAGCTCATGAGCGGCAGCTTTATCGACTCGGGCCTGCTGCGCGCCCGCGTGATTCATGTCGGCGCCGACAACTACGTGGCTAAAATTAATAACGAGGCGAAGTACGTCAAAACAGTCAATTCCGAGATCATGAACGCGCTTAACGCCATCGTGCGCTTTGCGAGCATCATCATGATCCCGCTCGGTTTGGCGTTGTTTGCCTCGAGTGTGAGCGAGCTGTGGGATGCCGCGGGAACCCCGGGCGATAGTGCGCTTTCGTGGTGCTTCTCCGAGCTGTTGGCTGGTCATGTGCCTTCGTCGGCGCTGCTGTCCACGGTGGGCGCCCTGCTGGGCATGATCCCGCAAGGCCTGGTGCTGCTGACTTCGTCGGTGCTCGCGATTGCCACGGTGCGCCTGGCGCGTCGCAAGGTGCTGGCACAGCAGCTTTACTGCATCGAGACGCTCGCGCGCGTTGACGTGCTGTGCCTGGACAAGACGGGCACCATTACCTCGGGTCGTATGGAGGTCGAGGGAACCTACCCGCTGCCTGTTGAGGGTGTTGGCTTTGGCGTGGACTCGGACGAGGCGGCTGTTCCCGTCGATACCACAGTGCTCGATTTTGTGCTGGCTAACGTCGCGCGTGCGACTTCGGCCGATGCCAACGAGACCTGCCAGGCGCTGCTCAACTATTACGCCGATCGCCCGGTCGAGGTGTCCGAGCCGCTGTCGGTCATTCCGTTCTCGTCCTCCAAAAAGTGGAGCGGCGCGTCGTTTGCGCAGGGCTCCTATGTGATGGGCGCCGCGCAGTTTGTGCTTTCGGAGCGTGTGTTTTCGCAGGTCGAGAACCGTGTCGCCGAGCTTGCCGATACCTGCCGCGTGCTCGTGGTGGCGCGCGTGGACGGCTTTACGCCCGATGGCGATATGGTGGGCGAGGCCGAGCCCGTGGGCTTTGTGACCATCCGCGACGAGATTCGTACCTCGGCGGCCGAGACCATCGGCTACTTTAACGAGCAGGGCGTGACCCTCAACGTGATCAGTGGCGACGACCCGCGTACGGTGTCGTCGATCGCGCGCGTGGTGGGCGTGCCGGGGGCGGACGCTTATGTGGACGCCACGACGCTCGATACGCCGGCCAAGCTCGATGCCGCAGTGGACCGCTACCACGTCTTTGGTCGTGTGACCCCGCAGCAGAAGCGCGAGCTCGTGCAGGCGCTCAAGCGCCGCGAGCACACCGTGGCCATGACGGGCGACGGCGTCAACGACGTGCTGGCGCTCAAGGAGGCCGACTGCTCCGTGGCCATGGCGGCCGGCTCCGATGCCGCGCGCAACGTGGCCGAGATCGTACTCGTCGACAACGACTTTGCCTCGATGCCCGCCGTGGTGGCCGAGGGCCGTCGCTCCATCAACAACCTGCAGCGTTCGGCCTCGCTATTCCTGACCAAGACGCTGTTCTCGATGGGCCTGGCGGCGCTGTGTATCGCGCTGCCGCCGTACCCCTTCGAGCCCATCCAGATGACGCTCATTAACTTCTTCTGCATCGGCGCGCCGGGCTTTGTGTTGGGCCTGGAGCCCAACAATGCTCGCGTGAAGGGTGCGTTTTTGAGCAACGTACTCAAGCGTGCACTGCCGGCGTCGATTGCGGTCATTTTGGCTACGGCGCTCGATATCTTTGTGGCGCGCGTGTTTGGTTTTAGCCAGCTCACGCTGTCTACGATGTGCCTGCTTACGTCGTGTGCGGCGAGCGTCAGCCTGATCTGGCGCATCTCGCAGCCTCTCACGCCCTTACGTGTGGTGCTCTTTGTGTTTGTAGTCGCCGGCATCCTGGTGGGCGTTATCGGATTCCCGGAGCTGCTGTCCATTGCCAACCTGTCGATGGGCCAGATGGTTATCTTGGCTGTCATCGTGGTCTTTACCTGCTCGGTGTTCTTTAAGCTCGCCACGATGATGGATTCGCTCAAGCCGCGTCGTCGTCATGCCGCAACTGGTTTTGGCCGTGGTGTGCGCGTCCACCTGGGTCGCGGTGGCGGCAAGGTGAGCTCGACGGGCTCGACGGCCGAACGTTTTGCCAAGCGCGTTGCCGCCGACATGGCGCAGCGCCGTGAAGATCGCACCGCTCGCGAGGCCGAGGCCCGCGCACTCGAGGGCGTGGCCCAGGCCCAGCCCAAGAAAAAGAAGAGTACCGGAGCCAAGCGCTCTCGCGTGACCAAGTCCGCCCAAGGCATCAAAGTCTCGATGCCAAGCAAAAAGAAGAAGTAGCTACGCGCCCTGGCGATGTTGAATTGGTGCCTTGTTCCTGTGGGGCCGTGGCGATGTTATGCTCTAACCTCGATTGTTTGAATTGCTTCGAAAAGAGGATGCCGTGATCTGCCCGCATTGCCTTAAGACTATCGAGGACGGCGCCTCGTTCTGCCCCTACTGCAACGCCTATGTGGGTCCGGGCGATGGTCCCGAGCACACCGAGTTCGTGTTCTGTGAGGGCTGCGGTGCCCGTCTTTCTCCGCACGATCGTACGTGCCCAAAATGCGGACGCCCCGCTCCGGGTATCCTCTCCGAGGACGCGGCCGCATCCGACCTGGCAGCGGGCCGCACGGCGGGCTTTCCGCGCCTAACGCAAGAGCAGATCGATACCGAGGTGCCTCATGCGCCCGCCTCGGCTGCCGCGGTTCTTTCGGATGCCGCCGACCCCAATGAGACTTGCGTGCTGCCGGCTTTCGATAAGGATTTCGGTATCCCCAAGGTCGACATTCCCACGCCCGTTTCCCTGCACGACGATGCTCAAAAACCCAAGCGCAAGGTGCACCCCGACGAGGACGCCTATCACAAGCACAAGCGTCATATCCCCAAGCCGCTCATCGTCATCGCGGTCCTTGCCGTCGTGTGCGGTGGTGCGTATTGGTTCGTGACGGCCGATCCCATGGGTGTCATGCCTGGCTTCTATGACCAGTTTGGCCAGGCCGCGCAGACGACCTTCCCCACGCGCCAAAAGGGCGAGGCGACTGAGGACGATACCAAGCAGGACGATTCTGCCGAGGTGGTCCAGGAAGAAACCGTGCTTACCGATGATCAGCTCTATACCAGGCTCGACGGTCTGTATCAGACCATCGTGTCCTACGGTGACGAGGACCAGATCGGCGAGGTCATCGATTCTTTTAACAATGGCTATCTTCGAACGCCACTGTCCACCCGTCAGGAGCTGTCGCAGAGTGCCTACGCCCTGCGCGACCAGATCAAAAAGACGCAAGATGAGCTTAACAACCTTAAGTATCAGGACGATACGGTCTATGCGGATGACATCGCCCACTTAAAGCAGCTTGCCGAGTGGATGTACGAGCGTGTCGACGTGATCTGTCAGAGCTGGGACATCTCGCTGGCCATTCCCGATGGTGAGTCGATGAGTTCCCACCAAAGCGATATCCTGGCGCCCATCGCGCAGGGCGGCAACAGCGCACTGAACCAGTACGACGCCAATGTGGGTTCCTGGAAGCCGCAGCAGCGTTCCTAAAATTAGTTCGCCATAGTCGGCATAACCTACGTGCGCAATTGATGTAAGCGCATGCTTATTGCTACAATTCGTACAAATATGCTTTAAACGCACGAGGAAGGAACCACATGTTTGGTTTTAAGAAAGAGCTCTACACGCCCGAGTATCAGCTTGCCGGCGACGAGTGCGCCGTTATCGAGACGTCGAAGGGTACCATCAAGGTCAAGTTTGACGGCGAGGGCGCTCCCATTCATGTCGCGAACTTCTGCGAGCTTTCTACGATGGGCTTCTATGATGGCCTTAAGTTCCATCGCTATGTGCCCGGTTTTGTCATCCAGGGCGGCGACCCCAATACCCGCGATATGTCCGGCGCCGACGTCGCCGCTGGTCTTGAGGGCCCCGACGGCATGCCCGGTACCGGTGGCCCCGGCTACTGCATCAAGGGCGAGTTTGCCACCAATCCGCGCAACAGCCATGTCGATGGTGCCCTTGCCATGGCACGCTCCATGGACCCCGATTCCGCGGGTTCGCAGTTCTACTTCTGCCTGGGCGCCCAGCATAACCTCGATTCCGGTTACACCGTCTTTGGTACCACGGTCGAGGGTCTCGATGTGATTTCGCAGCTGCGTGCCGGCGACGAGATCGTCCATGTCGAGATCGTTCACGAGTAAAGGGGACTTCCTTGAATAGCCAGCTGATCCAACAGGGCCGCGCCGCTTATCGCGCGGGTGATTTTTCCGCTGCAGCCCAGATGCTTGGGGCGGCAAAGACTCCCGATGAGATTATGGGCGAGGCCGATCACCTTCGTGGCAACGCCTTGATGCACCTGGGCATGTATGCCGAGGCCGCCGAGGCTTATGCTGCCGCCCTCAACGACGGCACCTACGGCAAGCGCGGCGCGCTGCTCACCAACCGCGGCAAGGCGCTCGCCGCCGTGGGCGACTACACGACGGCCGCCCAGGCGTTCTCTGCTGCTACGCAGGATGCTTCCTATGCCACGCCGTTCAAGGCCTATCTGGGCCTGGGCAATGCGCTGTTCCAGTCGGGCGATTATGCCAACGCAGGTACTGCCTTCCGTCAGGCTGCCATCGACGGCGCCAATCCGGCTCCTGCCGCCGCACTCGGCGAGCTCGGTCGTTGCTTCATTAAGCTCGGCCGTCCGGCGGATGCCGTGGAGACCTACCGTACGGCTATCGACTTTGCCGGTCCCCGTGACGACACGCGCGCGCTCAACGCCGGCATGGGTCAGGCGCTTTCTGCCGCCGGCCGTCCCTCCGACGCACTCGACGCCTTTAACGCCGCTACTGCCGATGGCATCTACCAGCTTACCTCCGAGCAGGCCGATGAGCTTGCCCGCGTGCACGATTCGCTTGCCGCGCTGTCTGCCCAGACGGCTATGGCCACGGCTCCGGCGCCTGCGATGGACGCTCCTGCCGTCGATCCGCTCGATCCTACGGGCGCGACCGGTCAGTTTATGCCCGATCCCTCGGACACCGGCTTCTTTACACTGTCAGAGTCCGAGATGGTCCAGCAGGACCGTCAGGATCGTAAGCAGGCCAAGGTCCGTCGTCGCCATCGCCACACGGGTCTCAAAGTCTTCATCGTGCTGCTTCTGCTCATTTTGATTGCTGCGGGCGGTCTGGGCTTTGCCTACACGCGCGGCTTTGGCTTCCCCTCGCAGGAGTCGGTTATCACCGATCTGTTCCAGGCTGCCGGCGACGGTGACACCGCAAAGGCCGAGTCTTGCCTGGCCTCGAGCCTGTCCGAGGACGCCAAGTCGATGATCATCTCCTCGATTCCGCAGGGCGCCACCGTGTCCGTCGAGGGCATGGATCAGTCCATGACCGAGACGACTGCCAAGGTCAAGGCTTCGCTGTCCAAGGGCGGCGAGCAGGAGTACACCGTCAAATTCGTGCGCTCCGACAATCATATCGGCTGGGCCGTTTCCTCGCTCGATATGGATTTCTCGGCTGCTGACAACCAGTAGTGACCTTATGGGATTTAGCTTTGCCCGGCGCTTCACCGCAAGTGAGGTGCCGGGCTTGCGCTAGTATCATGAGCTAGTAGTTTTCCAGCAATCATCCAACACATCAGGAGTTGCGTTGTTTTCTTTGATGGATATGTTCTTCGGTAGCTATGCGGGCGATCTTGCCATCGACCTCGGCACCGCAAATACGCTTGTCTCCGTGCGCGGCAAGGGCATTGTCATTCGCGAGCCCTCTGTTGTCGCCATCGACAAGAACGACGAGCGCATCCTGGCGGTCGGTATCGAGGCAAAGCGCATGCTCGGCCGTACGCCCGGCAACATCGTGGCCGTTCGTCCCCTGAAGGACGGCGTCATCGCCGACTTCGATGTTACCGAGGCCATGCTTCGCTACTTTATCGACAAGGCTTCCGAGAAGCGCTATCCGTGGACCCCGCGTCCGCGCGTTGTCGTTTGCGTTCCCTCCGGCGTCACGTCGGTCGAGAAGCGTGCCGTCTTTGAGGCTACGATCCAGGCCGGCGCTCGCCAGGCCTACCTGATCGAGGAGCCCATGGCTGCTGCTATCGGCGCCGACCTGCCTGTCGAGGAGCCCACCGGCTCCATGGTCATCGACATCGGTGGCGGTACCACCGAGGTTGCCGTTATCGCTATGGGCGGCATCGTCGTCTCGCAGTCCATCCGTATTGCCGGCGACGAGTTCGATCAGGCCATCCTCACGCACGTTCGCGATGCCTACAACCTTGCCATCGGCGAGCGTACGGCAGAGGACATCAAGATCAAGGTCGGTTCCGCCGTGCCGCTCAAGGACGAGCTCGACGTCGAGGTCAACGGCCGCGACGTGATCACCGGTCTGCCCAAGACCGTGCGCATCGAGAGCGAGGAGATTCGTCGCGCGCTCAACAAGCCGCTCGACGAGATGGCCAAGGCCGTCAAGGACGCACTCGACGCTACGCCTCCCGATCTTGCCTCGGACCTTATGTACTACGGCATTTTGCTGACTGGTGGCGGCGCGCTGCTGCGCGGTCTCGACGTGCGCCTGCGCGATGAGACCGGTGTTTCGGTCAACGTCAGCCCCACGGCGCTCGATAACGTCGTTAACGGCTGTGCCCGCGTGCTCGAGGCCAATGCGTTTGATGGCGGCTTCGTCCAGACCAATGCTTAATTTCCAAAAGGTGGATTCCATTTGGCACGATCTTCGGGTTTCTCCACAAATCTGAATACCAAGCGACAATCAACGGGTATGCGCCCGTTGATTGTTTTCAGCCTGATTTCGGTGTTGCTGCTCACGTTTTACATCCGCGAGGGCGAGGCAGGGCCGATTCATGCCGTGCGTTCGGGCGTAACGACGATTACCTCTCCGGTGCGCTTTGTGGGCTCGGCTGTGGCGGCTCCCTTCAATGCGATTGGCAACGTGTTCTCTAACCTAACGGCGTCGCAGGACACGCTCGACGAGCTCAAGAAGCAAAATGAGGAGCTGACCTCTAAGGTCGCCGAGCTTTCTGAGGCTCAAAAGACTGCCGAGCGCCTGGAGGGCCTGGTCGGGCTGCAATCGACCTACAACCTCAAATCGACCGCAGCTCGTATCGTTGGTGCCTCCGGCGATGCCTGGACCTCGACCGTTACCATCGACAAGGGCTCTGCCGACGGCCTTACCATCAACATGCCCGTGACGAGTTCTGCCGGTGTTATCGGCCAGATTATCGAGGTATCGGCCAAGACCTCTACCGTGCGCCTGATTGGCGACGAGAACTCGGGCGTGTCCGCCATGGTGCAGGACACGCGCGCCCAGGGTATGCTGCAGGGTCAGGCTGACGGCACGCTGCGTCTTGAGTACGTGAGCGTCGACTCCGATGTTAAGGTTGGCGATATCATCGTGACCTCTGGCATCGGTGGCGTGTTCCCCAAGGGCCTTCCGCTTGGCACCGTCTCGTCGGTTGAGAAATCGGCAAACGACGTGTACTACACCATTGTGGTGCGCGCTCAGACCACGGCCGAGAACAACGAGGAAGTGCTGGTCATCACCTCGCTGACCGACGAACAGTCGGCCTCGGATGAGGACGTGAGCACGGCCAACAGCACGCCGCAGGGAACGTCGCGCGATGCTGCGACCAAGACGAAGGACGAGAGCTCGGATGACAGTTCCGACACGTCCGAGACGACCGATTCTGGCTCGAGCGAATAGGGGGCATGTCCATGGATTTACACGAGCAGGGGATGAGCTCCCGCACGTTTGTAATCGCCGCCATTGTGTGTGTGCTGCTGCAGGCAGGCCTGGCACCGCAGATCTCCATTGCGGGAGGTCGCGTCAACTTCATGATTATCCTGGTGTGCCTAAGCGTGTTCTCGGGCGACCCGACCCGTGCCGTCGTGTGCGGTTTTTGCAGCGGCTTGTTTTATGACCTGTCCGCTGCCGTGCCGGTGGGCGTTATGTCGCTCCTGCTGACCGTGGGTTCTTTTGCCCTGGTGCACAGCGCCGTCGGTCAGACGGGCGGTACCCCAAGTGCGCGCGGCGTCACCGTGGGCGCCTTTGCGCTCGTCATTAATGTGATCTACAGCATCATCTTGCTGTTTATGGGTTTGGAGACGAGCTTTGTCGTGGCGATCTTCGGCCATGCGCTGCCGTCTTCGATCCTGACGGGTCTGGTTGCCATTCCGTTTTTGATGTCCGGCGTCGTGCCGCAGTCCGGCTATGGATTCTCCGCACGTGGCGGACGCCAGACGGGTATGCGCTTTAAGCCCAAGACCCGCAAGCTCAAATAGGGGAGGCCCGTAGATGTCTTCCCAGATGACGGTTATTATCGCCGGTATCGTGCTGGTTGTGGCCATCGTGGTCGCGCTGGTCATCATGCGTCGAGGCGATTCCCGTTTTACCTACGATACACAGCATGGAACGGCCCCGCGCGCCACCGAGGGCGAGGGCAATACCGCGGCGACCGCCTTTAAGGGCCGCTTTTCCATCCTCACCACGGGTGTGGGCGCGATGTTTGCGGCACTTGCCGTCAAGCTGTGGGGCATGCAGATGGTCTCGTCGGACTATTACGAGAAGCAGGCCAATAGTAATCAGACTCGCACCGTTACCACACCCGCTGTGCGCGGCCGCATCCTCGACCGCAATGGCGTGGCGCTTGTCCAGAACCGTCCCTCACTTGCTGTCGTGGCCTACCGCGACCTTGCCGAGGATGAGGTTCTGGTTCGCCATCTTGCCAACGTGCTTGGAATGCCTTATGTGGCGGTCCTTCGCAATATTCAGGACAATACAGAGGGCGCTCAGAGCCTGCATACCATCGCGACGGACGTCCGTCGCTCCACGGTTGCCTATATTCAGGAGCATGCCGGCGAGTTCCCGGGCGTCAAGATTGCCGAGCGTACCGAGCGCCAGTATCCATATGGCGAGACGGCATGCCATATCTTGGGCTATACCGGCACCATTACCTCCGAGCAGCTCGAGGCTCAGAATAAGAAAACCTCTGGCGATGATGATGCTTCTGCTGGCAAGATTACGTACCAGTCGGGCGATATCGTGGGCCAGGCGGGCGTTGAGAGCTACTACGAAAACCTGCTGCAGGGTATTCGTGGCGAGCAGACCGTCAAGGTCGATGCCTCGGGCAATGTGACCGGTCAGGCCGGTGCCGTGCCCGCGAAGGCCGGCTCCGACATTAAGCTCACGCTCGACCTTAAGATCCAACAGGCCTGTGAGACGGCGCTGGCGAGCGCTATCGAGCTTGCCAAGACCACTGGTTACAGTAATGCCGGTAACGGCGCCGTGGTGTGTCTCGATCCCAACAATGGCGAGATCCTGGGCATGGCGAGCCAGCCCAAGTTCGATCCGTCTGTCTTTATCGGTGGTGTCTCAAATGACGTGTGGACCGGGCTCAATGATGACAAGGGTTCGCACCCGCTGCTCAACCGCGCCATTAGCGGACAGTACATGTCGGCCTCGACCATCAAGCCGCTCTCGGCACTGGCCGGTCTTGAGTTTGGAACCTACACTTCAACGCAGACAACCAACTGCACGGGCTATTGGACGGGCCTGGGCAAGGCTTGGGGCAAGCGCTGCTGGCTGACGTCTGGCCACGGCACCATGACGCTGCAGTCGGGTATCGCCAACTCGTGCGACCCCGTCTTCTATGACATGGGCAAGGCGTTCTTTTATGACGAGCAACATTCCGAGGGCCTGCAGGAGGTCTTTCGTCGCTGGGGCCTAGGCAAGACCTGCGGTATCGATCTGCCGAGTGAGGGCGCGGGCCGTATTCCCGATGCCGAGTGGAAAGAGTCGTACTTCACCGACGCATCTGCCGAGGACCGCAAGTGGAATGCCGGCGATATGACTAACATTGCTATCGGCCAGGGCGACATCCTGGTGACGCCCCTGCAGATGGCGTGCGCCTATATGGGTCTTGCCAACGGCGGCAAACAGTACGTGCCTCACGTGTTTTTGTCTGCCGTGTCGCGCGATGGCGACGGTGATGCCTATAAGTACAACGGCAAGGGCAAGAAGAAGCGCCTGGAGGCCAAGATCAACAGTGATTCGGATTTGGCTCTTGTTCGCAACGGCATGCATGACGTGATTTACACGGCATCGACGTCCCTGGCGGCTCACTTTGGCACCCTGACGCCGCAGGTATACGGCAAGTCGGGCACGGGCGAGAAAAGTGGCGAGGACGAATACGCGTGGTTCTGCGCATATGCACCGGCCGATGATCCCAAGTATGTCATCGCTACCGTCCTGGAGCAGGGCGGCGGCGGCTCAGATACCGCGATGCATGTCGTGCGCGACGTGCTCGGCGTGATTTATGACGAGCCCGATACCTCTTCGGCCTCGGGCGATTCTTCGGTTCGATAGGAGGTTGCGATGGATTTTTCTCCGGCGGATCTGTTCCGTTCAACCAAGACCGGCTCTCGCAGCAGCCTGGACCGCGTCAACAAGCAACTTTCGGCCTCGCGCGGCACGTTTCGCCAAAAGGTGCATATCGGTGTGCTCGTGGCCACTGTGGCGCTCGTCGCCTACGGTGCCATCATCATCTGGTCGGCTTCGCAGTTTAAGGCCGATGCTTCGTTCTCACGCCATCTGCTGGGAATCGGCATCGGAGCGGTGCTGGCGGTGTTGGTCTGGCGTACCGACCTGCGCGGTATTTCCAATTTCTCGACGGCGTTGCTCGTCATCGACCTGATCGTGATCTTCTCGCCCAAGATTCCGGGCCTGTCCTATACGGGCGGTCTGGGCATGACGGGCTGGATCAAGATTCCCGGTATCGGTTTGACGTTCCAGCCGGTTGAGCTTGCCAAGCTCATCACCATCTTCTTTATTGCTACGCTTGGCTCGCAGTATAACGGTCGCATCGATACCGTTCGCGACTACGTCAAGCTCTGCGGCATGCTGTCCATTCCGTTTTTGGCCGTCGTTGCCATGGGCGACCTGGGCTCGGGCCTGGTTGTGTTGGTTTCGGGCGCCATCGTCATTTGTATGAGCGGCGCACGCCGCGAATGGGTGCTGTCGACCCTGGCCCTGCTCGTGGGCCTGGTGGCCCTCGTTCTGGCGCTCGATTCGGTTTTTGATTCGTTGCTCGGCCACGATGTGCTCATCAAGCAGTATCAGATGAACCGTCTGACGGTCTTTATCGACCCCGATAATGCCGATTCGGACGATGCCTACAACCTGCAGCAGTCGCTTATCGCCGTTGGCTCGGGCGGCTTCTTTGGTAAGGGTTTGGGCCATGCGACGCAGTCGGCCGGCGGCTTTCTGCCTGAGTTCCACACCGACTTCGTCTTCGCCTTCCTGTCCGAGACCTTTGGCTTTTGCGGTTCCTTTTTGCTCCTGTGCCTCTACGTGCTGCTGATCTTTTCGACGATTCGCGTCGCCTTTAAGTGTGAGTCGCTGTTTTTGCGTCTTTCGTGTGTGGGCATCGTTGGCATGTGGGCGTTTCAGACTTTCGAAAACATCGGCATGTGCATCGGCATGATGCCGATTACCGGTATTCCGCTACCGTTTATTAGCTTCGGTTCGTCTTCGATGATGATTCAGCTGCTGACGGTGGGTATCGTACAATCCATATGGCGGCATCGTTCGGGCGCCGCGTAACCGCTGGAGGGGTTTGCTATGAAAATTCCCGTAGATAAGCTGACCCGCGCTTTTAAGATGGGCGCGTCCGTTAAGAAGGATTCCGATACGCCGGTGCGCGTCTCGGTCTATCTGGATTCGTCCGCCTCGCGCTTTCTGGCCGAGACGGTGCGTGACGCCTTTGTGCCGCAGACGACCTCGGGCATTGTGCGCGTCGAGCGTCTCGGGGAGGAGCGAATTGCTCCAAAGACCGATACCGATGTGGTGCTGGTGCTCTCGTGTGGTTCCGACCGCTTGGAGAGTGCCGTGCAGGAGCTCGTGATCGCCGGCGCGCCCGTGTGCGTGCTTGCCGAGTCTGCTGTGGAGGTGCCGTTTATCGAGGAGTCCACGCCCATGCTCGGCGTGGTAGCGGCAACCGATAAGACGTATCTGCTCGAGACGCTTGCCCGCTGGATTCTCGATCGCACCGACAAGGAAACGGCTTTTGCGGCGAACTTTGCCTTCATGCGCATCGCGGCCGCCAATCGTATCATCACCTCGTGCGCGCTCACCAATATGGCGACCGGCGCGCTGGTGTTTTTGCCGGGCGCCGATTATCCCGTTATGGCGCTGGCGCAGGTGGGCATGCTCTTTGAGCTCGCTGCCGTCTTTGGACGCGGCATTAAGCCCGAGCGCGGCTACGAGGTCGCGGGCGTGCTTGCCGGCGGTCTTGTGATCCGCGCGGTCACCCGCGCGCTCGTCAAGCAGACGCCGCATATTGGGTTTGCCGTCAAGGCGCTCACTGCTGCCGCGGGCACCTATGGCATGGGCCGTGCGCTCGTTTCGCTCTACGAGCGCGATGTCGACTACAGCCGTGCCAACGAGGTGGTCACTGCCACGTTCTCCCGCGTTCGCGATCTGGTGACCACGGTCGCGGGCGCTACCCGTCCTATGGCGTCCTATCAGGACGCATCAGATCTCGCTGCTTAGGGGTTTTCCGTTGCGCGTTGCATACCAAGATTGTTTTCATTTAATTGAGCCGTTGCTCGCCAAGGTCGAGAAGCCGAGTCGCTATATCGATCACGAGTGGGGTACGCTTTCCAAGGCCGATGCCGACTACCGTTGCTGCCTGATCTATCCGGATGTGTACGAGGTCGGTCTGCCCAACCAGGGTATCGCCATCCTCTACAACATCCTTAACCAGGCTGAGGGCATCTCCTGCGAGCGTGGCTATGTGCCGTGGCCCGATATGGGTGACGCCATGCGCGAGGCGGGCATTCCGCTGCTCTCGCTCGAGGGAGCAGCGCCGGTCGCTTCGTTTGATATCGTCGGTCTGCATGTGCCGCACGAGATGGCGGTGACGAACTTTCTCGAGGCACTCGACCTCGCTGGTATTCCGCTGTTAGCGGCTGACCGCACCGAGGACGACCCCATTATCATCGCCGGCGGCCCCTCGGTGTACAACCCCGAGCCGTACGCGGCCTTCTTCGATGCCATCCTCATCGGTGAGGGCGAGGAATCGCTGCTCGAGACCTGCCAGCTGCATCGCCGCCTGCGTGACGAAGGGGTCCCGCGCGTGCAGATTGTCGAGCAGCTTGCATCCATTGCCGGCAACTACGTGCCGTCGCTCTATGAGGTTCGTCACGACGAGCCCTGCTCGCCGCATGGCTACACCGTGCCGCGTGAGGGCAAGGATGCGCCGACCGTGGTCTATAAGCGCGTCGTCGAGGATTTCGGCGCCACGAATCCGCTGTCGCAGTCGTGCGTGCCCTATGCACAGCTGGTTCACGACCGCCTGTCTATCGAGATCCTGCGCGGCTGCGCCCGCGGCTGTCGTTTTTGTCAGGCCGGTATGACGTATCGCCCGGTGCGCGAGCGCTCGGCCGACCAGATCGTCTCGTCGGTGATTCAGGGTCTGGAAAAGACCGGCTATGACGAGGTGTCGCTGACCTCGCTTTCGACCACCGATCACTCCTGCATCCGCGATGTACTCGGTCGCCTGAACCGCCGTCTGGAAGATACGGGCATTCGCGTGTCCATTCCCTCGCAGCGCCTGGATTCGTTTGGCGTGGATATGGCCGAGTCGGTCGCCGGCGAAAAGAAGGGCGGACTGACGTTCGCGCCCGAGGCCGGCAGCCAGCGCATGCGCGACATCATTAACAAGAACGTGACCGAAGAGGACCTGGACCGTGCGGCCAAGGCGGCCTTCGAGGCCGGCTGGAACCGCATGAAGCTCTACTTTATGATGGGCCTTCCCGGCGAGCGCGACGAGGACATCGTGGCCATCGCCAATCTGGCCGATCACGTGCTGGAGCTCGGTCGTTCCGTGGTGCCCAAGGCTCGTCGCGGCTCGATCTCGGTGTCCATCTCGGTTTCGGTCTTTATCCCCAAGGCTGCCACGCCGTTCCAGTGGTGCCCGCAGCTCGACTACGACGACGTCAAGCGTCGCCAGAAGCTGCTCATCACGAGCGTTCGCAACCGTGCCGTCCGCGTGCATTACCACGATGCCGAGACCTCGCTCATCGAGGCCGCGCTTTCCCGCGCCGGTCGTGACATGATGCCCGTCATCATTGATGCTTGGCGCTCGGGCTCTCGCTTTGACGCCTGGGTAGAGCATTTCTCGCTCGATAACTGGAAGGAAGCTGCTGCCAAAAACGGCATCGACCTCAATGAGCTCGTGCACCTGCCCTACGAGTTGGACTGGCGCCTGCCGTGGGAGCACGTGAGCCCCGGCTGCACGCGCGGCTTCCTCGAGCGCGAGTACCGTCGCTCGCTCGAGGGCGTCACGACTCCCGACTGTACCCGCACGTCGTGCACCGGCTGCGGGATCTGCCCCACGCTCCACGCCAAGAATGTATTGATGGGTGATCGCGCATGAGTGAACGCCTGACCGACAACCCCTCGCTCTTTAGGCTTCGTGTTCGTTATGGCAAGCGCGATCGCCTTAAGTACCTGGGCCATCTCGAAGTAATCCATACCATTGAGCGCATCGTGCGCCGTGCGGGACTTCCCTATGCCGTCACGCAGGGCTTCTCTCCGCACATGCGCGTGGGCTTCTCTTCGGCGCTGCCGGTGGGTACGTCGTCGACCTGCGAGTGGTATGACCTGTTTATGACCGAGTTCGTGGCGCTCGACGAGGCGTTTGGGCGCCTGGCTGCGGCGTCTCCGGCCGATCTGGCGCCCATCGAGGCGGCGTACATCGACGTGCGCACGCCGGCGTTGACGGCGCAGCTCACGCGCCTGTCGTATCGCATCGACCTGCACTTGGATCCCGAGGCGCCCGTAAGCGCCGACGAGGTGCGTCGTGCGATCGACACGCTGCGCGCGGGCCACGGCATCGACTACGCGCGCGGCAAAAAGAGCAAGCGCTTGGATTTGGATCACACGCTCGTGGGCTATGAGCTCACGGCGGGGGAGCGCCCAGACCATTTGGTGCTCATGCTCGACACCCATGCCGACAACGAGGGCTCCATGCGTCCGGAAATTTTGCTTTCTGCTGCTGATGTTTTGTTGCAGGGCTTGACCCCGGGCGTGGATGCACCTATTGTTTCCACCGGTATGCAAGACCTCGTGACCATCTGCTCCTACGATGTCGAGCGTCAGAATCAAGCATGCGAGGACGACGAGGGCCGACTCGTCAGCCCCATACCTGTGCGAACTTGTGGATTTGCTCCACATACTCGTTGACGGGGGTATTTTCGCCTGCTACTATATTCGGCTGTTGCACTAACTGATGCATGAAGGGCAAGTAAACATGTACGCAATCGTTAACACGGGCGGCAAGCAGTACAAGGTCGCCACCGACGATGTCATCACCGTCGAGAAGATCGAGGGCAATGAGGGCGACAAGGTCACCCTGCCGGTTATCTTCCTCAACGATGGTAAGAAGATCGTCACCGATCCCGACAAGCTGGCCAAGGCCAAGGTTACCGCTCAGATCGTTGAGCAGTTCAAGGGCGAGAAGCAGCTGGTCTTCAAGTTCCACAAGCGCAAGCGCTATCGTCGTCTGAAGGGTCACCGTCAGCAGCTCACCAAGCTGAAGATCGTGAAGGTCCAGGCTACGTCCCGCGCCAAGAAGGCTGTCAAGGCAGAGGCCGAGGCTGTTGCCGAGGCTCCCGTCGCCGAGTAGATTACACTCGTAACGAAAGAGTAGGTATACACAATGGCACACAAAAAAGGACTCGGTTCCTCCCGTAATGGCCGTGACTCCCGCGGTCAGCGCCTTGGCACGAAGCGCTATGCCGGCCAGACGGTAACCACGGGCACGATTCTCGTCCGTCAGCACGGCACGCACATCCACCCGGGTGAGAACGTTGGCCGTGGTAAGGACGACACGCTGTTCGCGCTGGTCGACGGTACCGTTGAGTTCCACAAGGGTATCAAGCACAGGGTCAGCGTACGCCCGCTCGCGAACGCGTAATTCACCCTTCATAGAGCACATATGTGGGAGGCACTTGAGTTTTAGGATTCAAGGGTCTCCCTCTTTTTTGTAGGAGGCGATTCTGTTGTCACAGTTCACCGATATCAGCCGCATTAACGTGTGCGGCGGCGACGGCGGAGCCGGATGCATGTCGTTTAGGCGCGAGGCATTTGTCCCCAAGGGCGGCCCCGATGGCGGCGACGGCGGTCGTGGCGGCAATGTCGTCATCCAGGCCGATGCTCAGCTGTCTTCGCTGATCGATTACCGCTTTAAGCATCACTTCCGCGCCGAGCGCGGCACGCACGGGCAGGGTGCCCGTCGTAACGGTAAGAGCGGCGAGGACCTGATTCTCAAGGTCCCTATGGGTACCGTGGTGCGCGAGCTCGACCCCGAGACGCAGACCCCGATGTTCGAGATTGCCGACCTCGTTCACGATGGTGAGCGCGTTGTCGTGGCGCCCGGCGGTGCCGGTGGTCTGGGAAATACGCACTTTGTGACGTCGGTGCGCCGCGCGCCCGCGTTCGCTCAGCTGGGCGAGCCGGCCGAGGAGCACTGGATCGAGCTCGAGATGAAGCTTATGGCTGATGCCGCGCTCGTGGGCTTTCCCTCGGTGGGTAAGTCATCGCTCATTGCGCGCATGAGTGCCGCCCGCCCCAAGATCGCTGACTACCCGTTTACCACGCTCGTGCCGAACCTCGGCATGGTGCGTGCCGGCGAATATTCTTACGTCGTTGCCGACGTCCCCGGTCTCATCGAGGGCGCGAGCGAGGGCAAGGGCCTGGGTCACCAGTTCCTGCGCCACATTGAGCGTACGGCTCTGATCATGCATGTCGTCGACATGACGGGCGGTTTTGAGGATCGCGATCCGGTCGAGGACTATCGCATCATCAACCGCGAGCTCGAGCAGTATGGCGCCGAGCTTTCGGAGCGCCCGCAGATCGTTGTCGCCAACAAGTGCGATGCGCCGGGCACGGCCGATAAGATTGCCGACCTCAAGCGTGCAGCGCTCGACGATGGCCATATGTTCTTTGCCGTGTCTGCCGTGACGGGCGCCGGCCTCAACACGCTGATGCTTGCCGTGGGTGAGCAGGTGGCCAAGCTCCGCGCCGAGCTGGCGGTCTCCGATGAGCCGGTCGACCTGCACGACGATGAATGGGAGCGCCGTCGCCTGCAGCGAGAGAAGCGTTTCCGCATTGTCCAGGAAGAGCCCGGTGCCTTCCGCGTGGTCGGTCGTGCCATCGAGCGCATGGTCATTCAGACCGACTGGGAAAATGAGGAAGCCGTCATTTACCTGCAGCATAAGTTTGCGCGTATGGGTGTTGACGATGCGCTCGAGAAGGCCGGTTGCCGTGCGGGCGACGAGGTCCGCATTTGCCAGCGCGCCTTTGACTTTGAGGGCGCCGAGGACTTCTCGGAGTACGAGGAGCTCGAGGATGCTGGCGAGGACGTTGCCGTTGAAGCCATTGACGTGGCTGATGCTGCGGATGAGGGCGTCGAGGTTGTCGATGCGGCGGATGCCGCGGGCGATGCCGAGACCTCGGAGGGCGAGTAGGCCATGTCGCTGCGCGGTGGAATCGGTCTGCCCGAGCTTCCTCTAGAGGACGGGCAGGAGTTTAGGCTCGGCATTATGGGTGGCACCTTTGATCCCATCCATTACGGGCACCTGGTGACTGCCGAGCAGGCGCGCGAGTCGCTCGACTTGGACGCTGTGCTCTTTATGCCGGCGGGCTCTCCTGCTTTTAAGCTTGACAAGCCGGTGACGCCTGCCGAGGACCGTTATGCCATGACGGTCCTCGCCACCGCCGCGAACCCGGCTTTTTTGGCGAGCCGGTTCGAGATCGACCGCCCGGGCGTAACCTATACGGCCGATACGCTTCATGCCCTTCGCGACTTTTACCCGCCGCAGGTAAAGCTCTACTTTATTACGGGCGCCGACGCGATCATCGATATCGTGACCTGGCATGATGCCGAACGAATCGCTGAGCTTGCTACCTTTATTGCGGCGACACGACCGGGCTTTGATATCGATACGGCGCGTGCCCGAATCAAAGAGTCGGGGCTGCCGTTCGACGTGCGCTATATTCAGATTCCAGCGTTGGCGATCAGCTCGACGAACATTCGTAAGCGAGTTGCCCGCGGTATGAGCGTGCGCTATCTTACGAGCGAGTCCGTGCTCGGCTACATTCGCAAACGCAGGCTATATGCCGATTTGGGCCAAGAAGATTTTGAGTGATGGGGGTCTACGTTGTCGGTAGAGGATCAGTTTGAGGGCGATGAGCGCGCGCTGCTCAAGCGCATTCAAGAGCTGCTCGATGTTCGCATGAAGGATAAGCGCAAGCGCTATGTGCATTCGCTGGGTGTTGCCGAGACCGCACTTCATCTGGCCGAGGTCTACGGCGTTGACCGCTTTGATGCCGCTGCCGCCGGCCTGATCCATGACTGGGACAAAGTGCTCTCCGACGACGAGCTGGTCACGCGCGCTCTGCATTACGGCATTAAGATTGCCGGCTCTCCTTCCGCCGCGACGCCGCTTTTGCATGGCCCTGTTGCCGCCTATGAGCTTCCGCAGCTTTTCCCCGAGTTGTCGTTGGCCGTTTTCCAGGCTGTCGACCGTCACACCGTGGGTGCCTGCGACATGACGCCGCTCGATATGGTGGTCTTTGTGGCCGATGCCATCGAGCCCAACCGCCACGGCGACTATGCCCATGCGTTGCGTAAGATGGTGGGGGAGTCGACGCTCGACGAGTTGTTCTTCTCCTGTTTTGCGCAGGGTTTGGTCTATGTGATTCAGTCCGGGCGCTATCTTTATCCCACGGCTATTTCGATTTACAACCATTACGCCCAGCTGCGCTAGCTCGGGCTGTCTAGAAAGAGGTATTCCATGGCCGACGAGACCATGACCGACGAGCAGATTCTTGAAGGTGTGGAGCACAAGAGCTACGCCGTCACGTCCGACCGCACTGCCGCCTCGCTGTCCGCGAGCGGTGTCGCCGCCGAGGATGTCGCCCGCGCCGCCGCGCAGGCCGCCTACGACAAGAAGGGCGAGGACGTTCAGGTGCTCGACCTGACCGAGCTTTCCGACGTATGCGACTACTTTGTGCTTGCCACCGGTACCAACAACCGCCAGGTCGATTCTATCGTCGACGAGATCGAGGAGAAGGTCGCCGAGGCTTGCGGCGAGCATCCGTTCTCCATCGAGGGCCGCGAGCAGAAGACCTGGATGCTCATGGACTATGGTTCGGTTGTCGTCCACGTCTTCACTCCCGAAGCCCGCGACTTCTACCGTCTCGAGAAAATCTGGGGAGACGCCCCCCAGCTCCCCCTCAATCTCCTTTAGTAGCTCATTTGAGACGGGGTTTTAGCTACCCTCACGCATATCGCCGGGCAGTTGCGGTTTTCCGTACCTGCCCGGCTTTCTTTTTTGCCCAAAGGCGGTTAATCGTTGAAGCGGGATTGGCGGCCGAAGGAAAGGGCGGTGTCGCCGAATTTGTCTCGGACGGCGTCGATGGCGACGGAGAGGTCGCGGCGGTCGCTGGATTGGGCTCCGCGGTCATCGATCTCGCAGAACAGGTCAGTCTGGATGCCGCCTTGGTGGTCGAAGTCGCTCATGCCGATGCCCGCTAAGCGAACATGCATGCCATCCTGCCAGATGTTGTCGAGCAGTTCGAGTGCAACCGCCACGAAGATGTTCTCATCGTCGGTCGGATGAGGCAGCCGGCGCTGTGCCGTACGCCCGCTGCCATACGAATACTTAAGCTTGAGCGTTACCGTGGCACCCGTCAGCCCCTGACGGCGCAGGCGGCGTCCCACTGACTCTCCCAACAGCGCAATCGCCGCCTCAATATCCCCACGCTCAGTTAAATCTTTAGCAAAGGTGCGTTCATTGCTGACCGACTTGACCTCGCGCTCTTCATCGAGACTCGTGACTTCTGAGATTTCGAGTCCCAGCGCACGCTGGCGCATGCGTTCGCCGTTGACGCCAAAAATAGAGGCCAGTGTGGACTCAGGCGCGCGCGAAAGCTCGCCGAGGGTGTAGATGCGCATGCGGCGCAGTCGCTCCTCGGCCGAGCGTCCGATGCCGCTCATGGCAGATACCGGCAGCGCGGCCAAAAAGCGCTGCTCGGTTCCGGGGCGCACGATGGTCAGCCCAAACGGCTTATCCCGCTCGCTTGCGATCTTTGCGACCGTCTTGTTGCAGCCCACGCCAATGGAGCAGGTCACTCCCAGCCCTGCCACGCGGTCGCTTATACGCCGCGCAACCAGCAGCGGGTCTTCGGGCGCAAAGCGACCCGGTGTGATATCGATAAAGGCTTCGTCGATGGATACGCGTTCAACGCGCGGGGTCTCGTCAGCGAGAATTGCCATGACCTGCGCGCTGACCTCACGATAGCGATCAAAATGCCCATGCGTCCAAATGGCTTGCGGGCACAAGCGCCGCGCCTCGGCCGAGGCCATGGCAGAGTGCACGCCAAAGCGACGCGCCTCATACGAACACGTGGACACGACGCCACGCGAATCGGCGTCTCCGCCCACGATGAGCGGTTTTCCGCGCCATTCGGGATGATCGAGCATTTCCACGCTCGCAAAAAACGCATCAAGGTCCATCAGGCCCACCGCCGGACCCGTCCAGGGAGGCGGCGTGACGCCCATGGCATCCTCATAACCGTATGTATGTTCGCGTCTTTCCATGTCATGAGTATACCGCGCAGCTCATGTGGGGTGCGTGTATGTGCTTGCAAATCCCGAATTCTTGTCTAAGATATGGATTTGCCCTCGACTACACCGAAGAAGTTGGTCTCACGGACTTCACCTGCCCGCGTCGATGGCGTATTATGTTCAACTGTTTGTTTGTAGTTGCAGCCTAAAGCTGCTTGGTTGGAGGAGTTTCCTTTGGCAGTCAAGATTCGCCTTGCTCGTCACGGCGCTAAGAAGCGTCCGTACTACCGTGTCGTCGTCGCCGATTCCCGCGCCCCGCGTGACGGTCGTATCATCGAGGAGGTTGGCCGCTACAACCCGATGACCGCCCCCAAGACCATCAACCTCGACCTCGAGAAGATCGCCGACTGGCAGTCCAAGGGCGCTCAGCTCACCGACGCCGTCGCCGCTCTGGTCAAGGCCGCCAACGAGGGCGAGAAGACCGAGACCGTCGTCAAGAAGTCCAAGAAGCAGCTCGCCAAAGAGGCCGAGGCCGCTAAGGCTGCCGCTGAGGCCGCTGAGGGCGCCGAGGAGTAAATCGTGCCTGAGGTTGACGCTGCACAGCTCGAGGGTGAGGCAATGCTCTCAGATCGCATCGCCGATCTCGTCGAATATCTCGTTGTTCAGATCGTCGACGACCCGGATTCCGTGAGCCTTGAGGTCATCGATGGTGACGACGCCTCTACGATTGAGGTTTCGGTCGCCGAGGATGACGTCGCTAAGGTCATCGGCCGTCGTGGCCGTACCATCAAGGCCATTCGCACGCTCGCCCGTGCATTGGCCGCTCGCCTCGACACTGCTGTCGAGGTAGAGGTTCTGGGCTAGGACCTTGAGGTCCCAGTACAAAAACATCGCCCGTGTGGTCAAGCCGCACGGAAGGAAGGGGGAGGTCCTCGCGCAACCGCTGCGGGGGCTTCCTTCTGTATTAGAGCCTGGTATGCGCGTCGCCCTGACGCCGCCGGCGCTCAAGCGCGACCGCTTTTGCACGGTCGTGTCCGTCACCGATACGGGCGATGGCGATCTGGTCTCGTTTGAGGGCATTGACGACTTGACGGCCGCCGAGGGCATCACGGGATGCTACGTGCTGGCAAATCGTGACGACTTTGAGCTCGATTCGCTCGATGCTGCCTATACCGACCTGATGGGTCGCGAGGTGGTCGACGAGCGCTTCGGTTCGCTCGGCACGATCGTCGAGATCATGTCGACGCCCGCTAACGATGTTTGGGTTGTCGAGGGCGATCGGTACGGCGAGGTACTGATTCCCGTGATCGAGCAGGTTGTGCTCGATCTTCCCGACACAGGAACTATTTCCGTCCACGTTATGGACGGCCTGATTGATATGGACAAGTAGGGAGGACAACATGCTGATTGAGACCCTTTCGGTCTTTCCCGAGATGTTTGAGCCCGTCATGTCCACGTCGATCTTGGGCCGCGCCCGCAAGGCCGGCCTTTTTGATTTTAAGGCGTATAACCTGCGCGACTGGACGCACGACCGTCATCGTACCGTCGATGACGAGCCGTACGGCGGCGGGCAGGGCATGCTCATGAAGGTCGAGCCTATCGCAGAGGCCATCGAGGCCATTAGCGCAGAGGGTCCCAAGCCCACTGTGGTGTTTTTTACCCCCTGTGGCGAGCCTTTTACGCAGCATGTGGCCGAGCGCCTGCTCAAAAGTGAGCGCCTGCTGTTTGTGTGCAGTCGCTACGAGGGCGTCGACGAGCGCGCATATGCGTATGCCGATGAGCGTCTGTCGATCGGCGACTACGTGCTCACGGGTGGCGAACTTCCCGCTATGGTTGTTGCCGATGCCGTCGTACGCCTCATTCCCGGCGCCCTTGGTGACGAGATGAGCAACGTCGACGAGTCGTTCTCGACCGCCGAGGACGGAGGCCTGCTCGAGTACGCGCAGTACACCCGTCCTGCCGAGTTCAACGGCGAGGGCGTGCCTCCGGTGCTTGTGAGCGGCGATCACGCCAAGGTCGATGCCTGGCGTCGCAAGAACGCCATCGAGCGCACCTGCCGCTGGCGTCCCGATCTGATCGAGACAGCGCGGCTCACGCCCGAGGAGCGCGCTTACGCGCAGGAGATTTTGGACGCTGCGTATTCGCAGAGCGAGGAGTGAGAATGGTTCCATCGCAGCATTCCGCGTTGAGGGGCGCTTTTGAGTGGATCGCGGTCATCGCGATCGCGCTCGTGGCCACCTTCTTGATTCGCTCGTTTGTGGTCGAGCCCTTTGTGGTGCCCACCGGCTCCATGGAGTCCACGATCGAGATTGGCGACCAGATCCTGGCACAAAAGGTGAGCCTCGAGCTCGGTCAGCCCGTCAAGCAGGGTGATATCGTGGTGTTTCACAACCCCGATGGCACCTCCGAGCATGATGTTCTTGTCAAGCGTGTTATTGCCACGGCCGGCCAGACGGTCGACCTGCAGGATGGCAAGGTGGTCGTTGACGGCCAAGCGCTCGACGAGGACTATACGACGGGCATGAGCTGGCCGCTTTCGGTCCAAGCGCCCGGCGCTCAGGTAAGCTATCCCTACACGGTTCCCGACGGGTGCGTGTGGGTGATGGGCGACAATCGCGAAAACTCTGCCGACTCACGTTATTTTGGTCCCGTCGATCGCTCTGATTTGATCGCAGTGGCGCTTGTGCGCTACTGGCCGCTCAACCGCATCGGCGCTATCGACTAAAAACCGCTATAGTACAGTACCTAACCGTGTAATCGTTTCGACGAGGGGATATTAGAGGCATGAACGCTTCATCGCTTTCCTTCCAAGACATCATCCTGCGCCTCCAGCAGTACTGGGGCGAGCAGGGCTGCGTCATTATGCAGCCCTATGACTCCGAGGTCGGTGCCGGTACCTTCCATACCGCGACCACGCTGCGCTCGCTCGGTCCCGCCGAGTGGCGCACCTGCTATGCACAGCCCTGCCGCCGTCCCGCCGACGGCCGCTACGGCGAGAACCCCAACCGCATGCAGCACTACTATCAGTTCCAGGTGCTCATCAAGCCCTCGCCGGTCAACGCCCAGGAGCTCTACCTGGGGTCTCTTGCCGCCATTGGCCTGGACCCCAACGACCATGACGTCCGCTTTGTCGAGGATGACTGGGAGAGCCCGACCCTTGGCGCCTGGGGCCTTGGCTGGGAGGTCTGGCTCAACGGCATGGAGGTCACGCAGTTTACGTACTTCCAGCAGGTGGGCGGCATCGAGGTCGACCCCGTGCCTGTCGAGATCACCTATGGCCTGGAGCGTATCGCCATGTACGCCCAGGGCGTCAACTCGGTCTACGACCTGGTGTGGAGCTACCTGCCCGACGGCACGCCCATGACCTATGGCGACGTGTTCCTCGAGAACGAGCGCGAGTTCAGTGCCTATAACTTTGAGGTCGCCAACGTCGAGATGATGCGTCAGAAGTTTGACGACTACGAGGCCGAGTGCCATGCCTGCCTGGAGCGCAAGCTTCCGCTGCCGGCGTACGATTGCGTCATGAAGTGCAGCCATGCCTTCAACCTGCTCGATGCCCGCGGTGCGCTGTCCGCAGTCGAGCGTGCCAACTACATCCTGCGCGTCCGTGCCGTCGCCAAGGCGTGCTGCGAGGCCTATATGGCCGAGGTCGCCGGAGTCAACGAGAATGCCGACCAGGAAGGCGAGGTGGCGTAAGCCATGGCAGACGCTAAGGATTTCCTGTTTGAGATCGGTACGGAGGAAATGCCCTCCGCACCGCTGAACAATGCCGTCAAGCAGCTTGGCACCATGATCGCCAAGGGTCTTGACGAGGCCGGTCTGGCCCACGGCGAGGTCCGCGTGATCTCGAGCCCGCGCCGTCTTGCCGCGCTCGTGGCTAATGTCGCCACCGCGACCGACGAGGTTCACGAAGTCAAGCGCGGCCCTGCGGCAAACATTGCCTTCGATGCCGACGGCAACGCCACTAAGGCCGCCCAGGGCTTTGCCCGCAAGTGCGGTGTGGCTGCCGAGGACCTGGTCCGTCGCGAGGACACCGACGGTCGCGAGTATGTCTTTGCCGAGAAGAACATTCCCTCTGCACCGGCTACGCCGATTCTGACCGCTCTGTGCGAGAAGACCATCGCCGGCCTGCAGTGGCCCAACTACCGCAGCCAGCGCTGGGGTCACGAGCATGCGACTTTTGTTCGTCCGGTCCGCTGGATCTGCTGCCTTTTGGGCGAGGATGTTGTGCCCGTGTCGTTTGCCGACGTGACGAGCGGCAACACCACGCGCGGTCATCGTGTACTTGGCCCTGGCGACCATGTGGTTGCCAGCCCCGCCGTCTACGAGCAGGTGCTCGAGGACGCCGGCGTGCTTTCTGCCGAGCGTCGTCGCGAGGCCATCCTTGCCGGTATCGCCGAGGTCGAGGCCGCTCGCCCCGGCTGTCATGTCGACACGCCCAAGAAGGTCTTTGAGGAGGTCATTAACCTCTGCGAGTGGCCGACGGTGCTCGTCGGTACCTTCGATGAGGAGTTCCTCAAGGTCCCGCATGAGATCATCTGCGAGTCCATGCTCACTAACCAGCGCTACTTTCCGATCTATGACGGCGAGGGCAAGCTCACGCGTGAGTTCGTGGTCGTCTCCAACAGCAAGCCCGAGAACGCCGAGCGCGTGATCGACGGCAACGAGCGCGTCGTGCGCGCCCGTCTGGACGACGCTAAGTTCTTCTATGAGGAGGACCTGAAGATCTCCCTCGATGAGTTCCGCGAGCGTTTGGCTAAGGTCGCCTTCCAGGAGAAGCTCGGTAGCGTGCTCGCCAAGTCCGAGCGCATCGAGCAGCTCGCGCTCGCTATTGCCCGCGAGGCTCATCTGGGCGCTCATCTTGCCGCTGACGCTGCTCGCGCCGCGCACCTGTGCAAGGCCGACCTGGTATCCAACGCCGTCGTCGAGTTCACGAGCCAGCAGGGCGTGATGGGCGGTTACTACGCCACCGCGATGGGGGAGAACGACGAGGTCGCCCACGCCATTCGCGATCACTATCGTCCCCGCTTTGCCGGTGACGAGCTGCCCGAGGGCATCGCTGGCTGCATCGTGGCCTGTGCCGACAAGCTCGATACCATTGCCGGTATCTTTGCCATCGGCGAGCCCCCGACCGGCTCCTCCGACCCCTATGCGCTGCGTCGTGCCGCTATCGGCATCATCAACATCCTGCGCGACCGCCTGCCGATCGACCCCACGTCGCTGATCGACTTCGCCCTCGAGCTCTATAGCGAGCAGGGCATTGAGTTCGACGCCGCCGAGGTCGCCCAGCAGGTTCGTGACTTCTTCCATGGCCGCCTGGTGAGCATGGCCCGCGACGAAAAGATCCCGGCCGATACCGTTGCCGCCGTCTCTGCGGTGCACATCATCGCCCCGTCCGTCTTCTTCGCCCGCTGCGCCGCCCTCGACGAGGCCCGCAAGAACGACGCCGAGACGTTCGACAACCTTGCGACCGCCTATGCTCGCGCTGCGCATATCTCCAAGCCCGAGCTGGGCGTGGAGTACGACCGCAGCCTGATGGGCGAGGTCGAGCTCGCGCTTGCCGACGCCTCCGAGGCCGCTCAGACCGCCGTCGATGCCGCCCTTGCTGCCGAGGACTACCCGGCCGCATTTGCTGCCCTCGCCGCCCTGCGCGCGCCCATCGACCGTTTCTTCGATGAGGTTATGGTCATGGACAAGGACGAGCAGCTCCGCGATAATCGCCTTAAGCTGCTCAACCGCTTCGAGGCCGTTTTCTCCGGCATCGCCAACATCGGTGAGCTTGCCCGCAAAAAGTAAGCCAGCTTGCGCATAAGCGCAAAAGGAGCCCCGCATGGATTGCCCGGTCACCGCTCGTCCCACCGTTATCGTTATCTCCGACTCGCTCGGTGATACCGCTTGTGAGGTGGTGCTTGCGGCGTCCGGGCAATTTGATGAAGGGGCTTTTCGTCTCTTGCGCCTGCCCAAGGTGAACTCTGTGGAGCAGGTTAAATCGTTTGTGGGCCCGCGCGTTGATGCGGACCATCGCGATATCGCCGTGTTCCACACCATTGTCGATCCGGCGCTTCGCGCCCGCGTGCTCGATTACCTGGGTATGCTGCATATCCGTTCGGTCGACCTGATCGGCCCGACGCTCGCCGTGCTGTCGTCGCTCATCGGTGTGTCGCCAAAGGGCGTCGCGGGCGTGATTCACAAGACTGATGACCGCTATTTCCATCGTATCGAGGCCATGGAGTATTTCGTTGAGCACGATGACGGGCGCGGCTGCGACGATCTGTCGGGTGCAGATATCGTGCTGCTGGGCGTATCGCGCACGTCCAAGACGCCGCTGTCGATGTATTTGGCCTATCAGGGCTACAAGGTCGCCAATGTCCCACTGGCGCATGGCATGGAGCCGCCCAAGTCGATTTACGAGGTCGACCCGATGCGCCTGTTCGGCCTGATTTCGACCGTCGATGTGATTTCCGAAATTCGCGATAGCCGCTTGGGCGATGACTACGCCCGCGCCGTTGCCGGCTCCTATGCCGAGCCCGAGAGCGTGCGCAGCGAGCTTGAGGAAGCTCGTGCCCTCATGAAACGCCTAGGCTGCTTTGTGGTGCGTACCGACGGCAAGGCCATCGAGGAAAGCGCTGCCGAGATCATTAGCCACTTGGAGGAAATCCAAGAAGCCCGTGCCCGCCGCGCCGCCCGTCGAACCTAATAGTAGCAGCATTTTGATAAAGCGATTTAGCAAAAATATCGCATCTGACCTGCACTTTCTTACAGTGATATCTTCATAAGGTAACCACCTTTACCTACCGTTTACCGCCAGTTTTAGCACGTTTACCAAACCGCGCATCCTCTGCTTAAGCCCGCTCAAAACCCGCCGTATAGTTCCCTCACGGCCCGCATTTGGCGGGTCGATTCGTTACCACGGTCGTGCGCGTAAGTGCATGAAAGGGGAAGTATCGTGAGCGATTGCAAGAGGGTTTACCGTTTTGGAACCGACGCCCAGGGTACCTGTGTCACTGAGGGCGACAAGTCCATGAACTTCGTGCTTGGCGGCAAGGGCGCAAACCTTGCCGAGATGAGCCGCATCGGCCTGCCGGTTCCCGGTGGCTTTACCATTACCTGCCAGACTTGCGTCGAGTACTCCGGTGCCGGCAACGTGTGGCCCGAGGGCGCACTCGATGAGATCGTTGCTGCCGAGGCGGACCTCGAGGCCCGCTGCGGCAAGAAGCTCGGCGACGCCTCCGATCCGCTGCTCGTGTCGGTTCGTTCGGGCGCTCCGTTCTCCATGCCCGGCATGATGGACACGGTCCTCAACTTAGGCCTCAACGACGACTCCGTTCAGGGGCTCATCGCCCAGACGCAAAATCCGCGTTTTGCTTGGGATAGCTACCGCCGCTTTATTCAGATGTTCTCCAACGTCGTTATGGGCGTTGACGCCGACCTGTTCGAGAACGCCCTGACCCAGGCCCGTCTGGTCGCCGGCGTTCGCGTCGATTCCGAGCTTTCGGCTGAGGACCTGCAGGAACTCGTCGAGACCTTTAAGGGCATCTTCTCCGAGAACATCGATGCCTCCCTGTATCCCGAGCTCGAGGTCGCTGACGGCAAGCCCGTCTTCCCGCACGACCCGGAGCTTCAGCTACGCCTTGCCATCCAGGCCGTCTTTGGCAGCTGGATGAACGAGCGTGCCTGCATCTACCGCAAGCAGCATGGCATTTCCGACGACCTCGGCACCGCCGTCAACGTGCAGGCCATGGCCTTTGGCAACAAGGGCGAGACCTCTGCGACGGGCGTCGCCTTTACGCGTAATCCGGCCGACGGCACCAAGGAGTTCTACGGCGATTTTCTGGTTAACGCCCAGGGCGAGGACGTCGTCGCCGGCATCCGCAACACCGAGCCCATTGCCGACCTCAAGACCACCCCGGGCCTCGAGTCCGCAGGTGAGGAGCTCGAGCGCGTGTTCCTGACGCTCGAGGATCATTATCGCGATATGTGCGATATCGAGTTCACCATCGAGCAGGGCAAGCTCTGGATGCTCCAGACCCGCGTGGGCAAGCGCACCGCCACCGCCGCCCTGCGCATCGCTATCGAAATGGTCGAGGAGGGCCTGATCACCCGCGAGGAGGCCGTGAGCCGCATCGATCCCGCGCAGCTCGACCAACTCCTGCACCCGCAGTTTGACGCCTCCAAGAAGTACGAGGCGCTGGCCAGCGGTCTGAACGCCAGCCCCGGTGCCGCCGTGGGCGAGGTCGTGTTCTCGAGCGACGGCGCCGTCACGCGTTCCGCCGAGGGCCACAAGGTCATTCTGGTTCGTTGGGAGACCAACCCCGACGACCTGAAGGGCATGGTCGCCGCCGAGG
>CABUQI010000007.1 GCA_902493545.1 uncultured Collinsella sp.
CCTTGGCGACGATCATCGAGACCAGATCCTGCGGGCTCGTGACGATGACGATGCCGTCGACGGGCAGTGACTGGAAGACGGTGAGAGCGACATCGCCTGTTCCCGGAGGCATGTCGACCAGCAGGTAGTCGATGGGGCCCCACGAGGTCTCGCTCCAGAACTGCCTAATGGCGCCTGCGATGACCGGACCGCGCCAAAGGACGGGGTCGGTCTCGTTTTGGAGCAGCAGGTTGGAGCTCATGACCTTGACGCCGTGCTCGGAGATTTCGGGCAGCATGAGGTTGCCAAGGGCATGGACGTGGCGTCCGCTCATGCCGAACATCTTGGGGATAGAGGGACCGGTGATGTCGGCATCGAGGACGCCGACCTTGTGGCCGTGACGGGCAAGCTCGGTGGCGATGGCACCGGTGACAAACGACTTGCCGACACCGCCCTTGCCGGAAAGCACGGCGATGACGCGTTTGACCTCGGACAGCGTGTTCTCCTCAAATTGCGACGGCGACGTTTGTCCGCCGGCGGCCTGTGCGTGCTCGCAACCCATGTATGACTCCTTTGTATATGTTGGGGCCGGAGCCCCGTGATGTGACACGAGCGTCATTGTACCCTCGTTTGCGAGCGGGAGTCATTTGCGATGCATTTGGGCCGAGCGTGCTTGCAATACGATGGGTCCAAGCGAATGGGCGGGCTTACTGAACTTTGCTAGCGAACTCGAGGTATTGCATGCGCTGCAGCTTGTCGATCGTCGAGGCGTATGGGCTGTCTTCAGATTCCAAGTCGTAGCGCAGCCCGTCGGCACCAAGGTAGCCGGCGACATTGATGGTGGGCACATCTGACCTTGTTGCAAGCAGAGCCTTTTGATAGTCGGTGAGCGGGGCGCCGATCTTATTAAGGGTAATGGCTGCAATCTCGTTTGCCCCGATGGTGTCGTAGACGTTGAGCTCGGTATTGCCGGCGATTTCATAGTTAGCCCAGACAAAATATGTCGACTGATAGATACGGAAAGCGTGGCTTGCCGTATCTTCCTGGGGGTACAGCTCGTCGTTGAGAGTCGTTGCGGCGCTCGGCTGATGGTCGCCAAAAAAGACAAGGACAACCGGTCTGCCGATATTGCGGAGCTCGTTGATAAAGTACTCGAGGTCCCGGTCGGATGCGTTGATGCAGGTAAGATAGGTGTTGAGCGCGCTATTGGCACCCTCGCTGGCTCCCTCAACCCAATAGTTTGTCAGCTCCTCGGCGGGAACGGTGCCATAGTCGTAGCCGCCGTGATTTTGCATCGTGACGTCAAAGATGAACTGCGGGGCTTCGTCGGTTCTAAGCAGGTCGAGTATCTTGTCGTAGGTGACGTAGTCGCATACGCCGGCATGGTAATAGGACGCACCTTCGAAATCGCCGATTGAAAGAAAGTCTCCAAAGCCCAGCTGCTGATAGATTTTATCTCGATGGTAGTTGACGGGGTTTTGCGGGTGCATAGCCGTAGCGGTATACCCAAGCTCTTTAAGGTCCTTTGCCAGGCTGTTGACGCCATTCATCTGATACAGCTGATAGGGGATTTTGCCCAATCCAACAAAGGCCGTTGTCGCTCCGGTCAAAAATTCGAATTCGGAGTTCGCCGTTCCGCCACCGGCGACCGAAGCGAGCATGGTGCCGCGAACAAGTGTGTCGGGAAGCGAGTTGTAGAATGCGGGGCCGGTGTACCCGGCCGCCTGGAGCTGCTCAAAGCACGAAAGGTCGCTAAAACTCTCATTCATGACGGCAACAATCGTCGGCTTGATTTCATTGAACTGGGCAACGGCCGCCGCGCGCTGCTCGCTCGAGCCATACGTGCTGTCGTAGGTGGCGGCGAGCTCCTGCTCGATGCTCTGCGCCTCATCGGGCGTATAGTCTTCGGGCTTCTCAATGGGCAACTCGTTGACCATTTCGGTGAACGAAGTGATAAAACCCTGAGACGCATACGTGGTGATGGGCTGCCAACGGTCAAATCCAAAATTCAGTGCCTGCTCCAAGTCGATGCTGGAAAAGCCCGAGAGCCCCACAACGGTCACTAGCAGAAAAGCGCAGAGGTTAGCGGCGATTGCGGGGAAGACATGGGTGGGCGTACGGAGCTTTCTCGGTCGGATAAGCGAAAGAAGCCCCAGGGAAATCTCCAGCAGGGCTAGAGAGGTTACGATTCCGGCGGTAAAGGTAAACTCGTATCCCTCGCTCACTTCCATTGCGGTGCCAAGGGCCAAGATATCGCTTGGCAGGATGGCCTCGCCTTTAAACGTTATGACGAAGTGCTCGGCAATGCCAAGGATGCAACAGGCGACGGGCACGAGGGCCATGACGCCTCCATGACGCTGTCCCAGCAAATAAAGGGAGAGCAGAACCGTCGCGAGCAGCCCGACGGAAAACCCGAATGAGTTGGCGGGAATGCGATAGAACGTTTCGTTACAGGCAATTTCGAGTGAAACGAACGAGAGCGCTGAAACAGCGGCGATGACAAGGATGTCACGGCAAATACAGGCAACCGTTCCCGTCGCAAGATCGGTTTGGTCGATAAGTCCCGAAACCAAGGGCTCGACAAGAAGTATGACGGCGGTAGCACCGAGCGCCGAATAAGAAAGGACCCATAGGGAATTGTCCTCATTTACGAGCAATTGATTCGTAATCCATGCAGCTACCATGCCGAGCGGGATGAGGAGCGTCGCGCACCAAAAGACGCGGGCAATGGGCGGCTTTTCATTGTGTTTGATTGAAAAATACACGCGCACGACGACGGTGGCCACGATAAGGACGGCGATGAATATGGGCAGATTGGCCATGTCGCTCGAAGTGATTTCAAGGGGGATATCTTCGGTCATGGACGTTCCTCTGTTACAGCAAATTAAGTTCAGTAGTAGATTACTGTAACCTTTCCACGGCATTTCGAGAAACAAAGCACCCGATACGCAAAGCTAAAGGTCTGCGAATCTTGTATTACGAACATCTGTGCGCGTCGAGTGCGCTAAACTCATCGACAGTATGATTCGATGCAATAGGAGGCAAGGAGCTTCCATGTCTGATTCTTCTATCGTTATTCGCGGCGCTCGTGAGCACAACCTCCGTGATATCGATGTTTCCATTCCGCGTGACCAACTCGTGGTCATTACCGGTCTTTCTGGCTCGGGCAAGAGTTCGCTGGCATTTGACACTATCTATGCCGAGGGCCAGCGTCGATACGTCGAGAGTCTTTCGAGCTATGCGCGCCAGTTCTTGGGCCAGATGGACAAACCCGACTTGGATTCAATCGACGGCCTTTCGCCGGCGGTGTCGATCGACCAAAAGACGACGTCTAAAAACCCTCGCTCGACGGTTGGCACCGTAACCGAGATTTATGACTATCTGCGCCTGCTGTTCGCCCGTGTGGGCACCCCGCACTGTCCCGAATGCGGCCGCGTCATTGAGCGCCAGACGACCGACCAGGTTGCCGACAAAGTCTTGGCGGCGGGGGAGGGTCGCCGCGCGTTTGTGCTGGCACCGGTGGTGCGCGGGCGAAAAGGCGAGTACACCAAACTGTTTGAGGACCTTCGCGCCGAGGGCTTTAGCCGCGTGCGTGTCGACGGCGAAGTGCGCTCGCTCGATGATCCGATCGATCTGGACAAGAAGTTCAAACACGATATCGAGGTCGTAGTCGACCGCATCGTGATCCGTGAGAATTCTCTGGGCCGTATCGCCGAGTCTGTTGAACAGGCGACTGCCTTGGCGCACGGTAATGTGAACGTATACATGCTGCCCGATCGCGATGCTCCCGAGGGGACCGAGGGCGAGCTACTGGAGTATTCGTTGGCTCTGGCATGCCCGGAGCACGGGCACTCCATCGACGACCTACAACCCCGCGACTTTTCGTTCAACGCTCCCTATGGCGCATGTCCTGAGTGCGACGGCCTGGGCTTTAAGAAAACCGTTGATGCCGAGGCGCTGATTGAGGATCCCTCGAAGTCCATTGCCGACGGAGTCTTTGGTAGCCTGTTTGGCAATTCGAACTACTATCCGCAGATTTTTGCTGCGGTCTGCAAACACTTTAAGGTGAGCGCCGATACGCCGTGGGGGGACTTGCCCCCTCGCGTGCGTCGTGCGTTTTTGGATGGCATGGGCGACACGAAGATTTCGGTCGACTATCAAAAGCTCGATGGGCGTCGCAGCCAGTGGGATACCAAGTTTTCGGGCGTTCGCAACATCCTGTACGAACGCTATACCGAGACGACGAACGAGAACACCAAGGCGCGCCTGGAGAAGTACATTCGCGAGGAGCCGTGCTCGAGCTGTCACGGTGCTCGCCTGCGTCCCGAGATGCTTGCCGTCACCGTGGGCGGCAAGTCCATTTACGAGGTTTGTTGCCTGTCGTGCCGTGAATCGCTCGAGTTTTTTGAGGGCCTGGAACTCACCGAGCGCCAACAGTTTATCGGCGGCCGTATCGTCAAGGAAATCCTGGAGCGCTTGCGTTTTCTGGTCGATGTTGGACTCGACTATCTGACGCTCGATCGTGCCTCGGCGACGCTTTCCGGTGGCGAGGCGCAGCGTATTCGACTGGCAACGCAGATCGGCGCGGGTCTCATGGGCGTGCTCTATATTCTGGACGAGCCCTCGATCGGTCTTCATCAGCGTGACAACGAGCGCCTGATTAAGACGCTCGAGCGCCTGCGCGATATCGGCAATACCGTTATCGTTGTCGAACACGACGAGGATACAATCCGTGCCGCCGACTACGTGATCGACATGGGGCCCGGCGCCGGTGTCAACGGCGGGCACGTAGTCGCGGCGGGAACGCCTGCTGATATCATGGCGTGTCCTGAGTCGATGACGGGCGCTTACCTGACCGGCAAACGAATGATTCGGGTGCCTGATGAACGGCGCAAGCCCGGTCGCGGCTGCCTTAAAATTACGGGCGCTCGAGCCAACAACCTCAAAAACGTTACTGCCAAGATCGAGTTTGGTACGCTTACGGTTGTTACCGGCGTGTCGGGATCGGGCAAGAGCTCCCTGGTTACCGACACCATTGCGCCTGCCCTTACGAATGCCATTCACCGCTCGGCGCGCCCTGTGGGTCCGTATAAGAAAATCGAGGGCATTGAGTGTATCGATAAGGTTATCGATATCGACCAGTCGCCGATTGGCCGTACGCCGCGTTCCAACCCTGCTACCTATATCGGCCTGTGGGATGATCTTCGCGCACTGTTTGCGAGTACGCCGGAGTCGAAGGCGCGCGGCTACTCGCCGGGTCGTTTCTCCTTTAATGTGAGTGGCGGGCGCTGTGAGGCGTGCAAGGGCGACGGGCAGATCAAGATCGAGATGCACTTCCTTCCCGATATCTACGTTCCCTGCGAAGTTTGCGGCGGTAAACGCTACAACCGCGAGACACTCGAGGTCACCTACCGTGGCAAGACCATCTCGGACGTGCTCGACATGAGCGTCACCGAGGCGCTGGCCTTCTTTGGGAATATCCCGCAGATTAAGCGCAAGCTCCAAACGCTGTACGATGTAGGCTTGGGCTACGTGAGCCTGGGCCAGCCCGCCACGACGCTCTCGGGCGGCGAGGCGCAGCGTGTGAAGCTCGCCAAGGAGCTTCATCGACGCCAGACGGGCAAGACGTTCTATATTTTGGACGAGCCGACGACCGGCCTTCATTTTGAGGACGTCCGCCAGCTGCTCGATGTGCTGCAGCGCTTGGTCGATGCGGGCAACACGGTGCTGGTGATTGAGCACAACCTTGATGTCATCAAGGTTGCCGATCGTCTGATCGATATGGGTCCCGAGGGCGGTAACGGCGGCGGAACCGTTGTGGTTTCGGGCACACCGGAGCAGGTTGCGGACTGTCCGCAGAGTTATACGGGCAAGTTTTTGGCGCCGTTGCTCAGGCGTGACCGGGAGCGTCAGGCTCAACTTGATGCTCAATAAATAGGCGATTCAGTTTATGGGCGCCATCGACTCCTTGTGATTCGATGGCGCTTGCTGTGTCGAAGTGACGTATGCAGTCGAATTGGACATATACTTAATCTTTACGTCCGAATGCGAGGGAAAGGATATGTCATGGCAAAGGCTGTAAAGACGCCAAAAACCAATGCGATGCGCGAGCTGGAAAGCGCCGGCATTTCCTATGTTCTACATACGTACGAAGACGATGGTGATGAGTCGGTGGGCCTGGGGGTCGCGATTTCGGAGCAGCTTGGCGAGGAGCCCGGTCAAGGATTTAAGACTTTGGTCTGCGTGACACCGTCCAACGACTATGTCGTGTGCTGCATCCCTGTTGCCGACGAGCTCGATCTAAAGTCCGCCGCGCGTGCCGCGGGGGAGAAGTCCTTGGCCATGATGCATGTGAAGGATTTGCTTGCGGCGACTGGCTACGTTCGCGGCGGCTGCAGCCCGGTCGGTATGAAAAAACGCTACCGGACGCTCATTGATGAGACATGCGTCCTTTGGGATACCATTTTTATTTCGGGAGGCAAGCGTGGTTATCAGCTCGAGCTTGCACCCGATGATTTAATTGCATTTTGCGGGGCGACGGTTGCCGCGATTACGAGAGAGGACTGAGCGATGCCGCAGGAAGAATTGAAGCGCGGAGCTCATTTTGCAAAAGGATCTGCGCCTCAGACACCCTCATCCGAAGCTTCTTCGTCGCGAGATGACACTGACGACATGGGCTCGTCGGACTACTCCACGGTTGGTCGTTCTGCCGGGCTTATGACCATCCTGACTATCGTGTCTCGCGTCACCGGTTTTATCCGCACGTGGGCAATGGCGGCCGCTATCGGCATGTCGCTGCTCTCGTCCTCCTATCAGGTCGCCAACAACCTGCCCAATATGCTCTACGAACTCGTGATGGGCGGCATGCTCGTGACGGCGTTTTTGCCCGTGTACATGGGCGTGAGGCGTGAGCAGGGTCGCGAGGCCTCGAACGAGTACGTGGGCAACCTGCTCGGCATTCTGCTTTTAGTGCTGGGTGGCATTTCGTTGCTGGGGACCGTGTTCGCCCCGGGCTTTATCTGGACGCAATCGTTCCTTTCGGGTGACGGTGGCAGCATGGATACCGCTGCGTTCATGTTCCGTTTCTTTGCCATCCAGATTCTGTTTTATGGTTTGGGCTCGGTGTTCTCGGGCGTTCTCAACGCACACCGCGACTACTTCTGGTCGACGTTTGCCCCGGTCCTCAACAATGTGATCGTCATTGCGAGCTTTATGGGTTTTGCGCCCGTGTCCGCACAGTTTGGCGAACGTGCCGGCATCATCTTGATTGCGGCCGGTACGACCCTCGGTGTCTTTGTTCAGATGGCATGTCAGATTCCCGCGCTTGGCAAGCACGGCGTGCATCCCCATATCCATATCGACTTTAAGGACCCCGCGCTGCGCCAGACGATTGCGCTCGGTATCCCGACGCTGCTCGCCACGGTGTGCATGTTTGTCTCGACTTCTATCACCAACGCTGCCGCGCTGGTGGTCCAGCCCGAGACGGGTCCTTCCGTCATCGCCTATGCGCGCCTGTGGTACACGCTGCCCTACGCGCTGATTGCCGCCTCGCTTTCGACGGCGCTCTATACCGAGCTCTCTCATGACGCACAGGAGAAGGATTACGACAGCGTTCGCACGGGCATTTCGCGTGGCGTCGCCCAGATGCTGTTCTTCCTGATTCCGTTCGCACTGTACCTGATTGTCTTCGCACGTCCGCTCAATATGATCTACTGTGCTGGCAAGTTCGATGAATCCGGCGTGGCTCTGGTGTCCGAGTACCTTGTCTACCTGGCGCTCTCGCTGCCGCTCTACGGCGTGGTCGTGTTGATGCAGAAGAGCTTCTCTGCCTTGCTCGACATGAAGCCCTATAGCCGCTATTGCCTGTATTCCGCCATCGGCCAGGCCGGCTCGGTTCTGCTGTTTGGCGTTGTGCTGGGCTTCGGTATGCCGGCAATCGCGCTTTCGTATGTCGTCGACTACGTGATCTTGGTCGGCTGTTCGCTGTGGTGGCTGCGTCGTCGCCTGCGTGGCCTTCAGGTCAAATCTATCCTACATGGCGGTTTCTTTGGCCTTTTGCTCGGTGGCCTAGGTGCTGCCGCAGGCGCCGGCGTCATGTGGGCGCTTGAACACTTTGTCGGGGCACTTGGCGGCTCGATTCTGATTACTCTTGGCTACGTTTGCGTTGCGGGTGTCGCCTCGCTTGTTGTTACCTTTGGCCTTGCCGTTGTCCTTAAGATGCCCGAGGTCTCGGCGCTGCTTCGTCGCAAGTAGGTGCGCGTGGCCGGTCACGACAACATACCAACGCTTGCCGAGCAGGTTTCGCGCGTTCCCACACAGCCCGGATGCTACCTTTGGAAGGATGCCAAGGGCGATGTCATCTACGTGGGCAAGGCGAAAAACCTGCGCGCCCGCATGCGTCAATACGTGACACTGCAGGATGAGCGTCAAAAGATCCCGCTGATGATGCAGCTGGTGGCGAGCTTTGACTACATCGTTGTCGAAACCGAGCATGAGGCGCTTGTACTCGAGCGCAACCTGATCGGCCAGTACCATCCGTACTTTAACGTCGACCTCAAGGATGACAAGAGCTACCCCTTTATCGCCATTACAAAGGGCGACCTGTATCCCGCGATCAAATACACGCGTGAGCGTCATAAGCCGGGAACGCGCTATTTTGGACCCTATACCGATAGCCGTGCGGCACGTGAGACGATAGATACGCTGCGCAAGGTTATCCCCATCTGTTCCGCATCCTGTGCGGAGTGGCGTCGTTGTCGCCGTATCGTTGAGTCCCACAAGGGCGAGGAAGACATCGTCAATATGATTTGCGCGCAAAACGGGCGTCCCTGCTTTGACTACCATGTCGGGCGCGGCCCGGGTGCGTGTGTCGGCGCGATTTCCCCGGCAGACTATGCCAAGAACGTCAAGCGTGTCGAGCGCTTTTTGTCGGGCCATCGCAAGGATGTCGTCGATGAGCTGACCTCCGAGATGACGGATGCCGCCGAGGCGCTCGACTTTGAGCGCGCGGCACGCGTCAAACGTCGTTTGGAGGTCATCAGGGGTCTGGACGATCGTCAGCAAGTCGTTTTTCCCTCCAGTGTCGATATCGATGTCATCGGGTTCTATCGCGAGGAGACCATCTCCGCCGCTTGCGTCTTCGTCGTTCGCGAGGGCCGAACAGTTCGCACCTGCGAGTTCATTCTCGACAAGGGTCTTGATGTTGACGAGGAAGAGCTCCAGTCGGGCTTTCTTAAGCGCTATTACGACGAGACGGCTGATATTCCAGCTGAGGTCAACCTTTCCGTCGAGCTTGAGGATGCGGAGGCGCTGGGGGAGTGGCTTGCGGGCAAGCGTGAGCGTTCCTGCCATCTCCATAGGCCGCAGCGTGGCGAAAAGCACCGTCTGCTCGATATGGCATCCAAAAATGCGCGCCATGCCCTCATGCGCTACATGATGCGAACGGGGTACGCTGACGACCGCACCAATCAAGCGCTCCTGGAGCTCGAAAGTGCGTTGGCGCTGCCATCGCCGCCGTTGCGTATCGAGTGCTTCGATATCTCTACACTGCATGGCACCTTTACGGTCGCCTCGATGGTGGTGTTTACCAACGGGCGCGCCGACAAGAGCCAGTACCGTCGTTTTAAAATTCAGGCCGAATTGGACGAGGCAAACGACTTCGTGTCGATGTCCGAGGTTTTGGGACGACGCTATGCTCCCGAGCGCATGGCCGACGAGCGCTTTGGCTCGCGCCCCGATTTGCTCGTTGTCGATGGCGGTAAGCCGCAATTGACCGCTGCGATCAAGCAACTTGAGGCTCTTGGGCTCGATATACCAGTTTGTGGCTTGGCGAAGGCCGACGAGGAAGTTTTTGTGCCTTGGGACGAGACTCCTGTCGTGCTTCCGACCGGGTCTGCTTCGCTCTATCTAATTAAACAGGTACGCGATGAGTCCCACCGATTTGCCATCACGTTCCACCGTGAGTTGCGCGATAAAGCCATGACGGTTTCGGTGCTCGATGACGTTCCAGGCGTGGGACCCACCAGAAAACGTGCCCTTATGCGCCATTTTGGCTCGATGAAGCGTTTGCGCGCGGCGAGCGAGCAAGAGATCGCGAAAGTTCGCGGCATACCTGCCGATGTTGCCAAGGCGGTCCACGAGGCGCTCGTTGCATGGAATGCCGAGCGCGCCGAGGCGGCGGCTGGCCATTCCGATAGCTAAACACGAGCCTAAACAACTGATATACATGATTGCGCGATTTTCAACCATTTATTTCGCCATGATTGCCTGCTGATTTCGGGTTTTATTAACGCTAAAACGTTTGACTAACCCAAGCGAAAACCCTGCTATCCTGCGGGTTGACGAAGACTGATATCTCACCTCGCCGATACATACTGTCTGGCGAATCATTTGTCAATGAATTCGGTGAACGGTAGTAAATACCGTTCAAGCGTATGTATGTATCGGTCGCCGAGCGCGGCACCTCAGTTGGGTTCGTCGGTAGGTAAGGTATATATCGTCCGCAAGTTGCGCGGGGGCACGTCTAGGTGCTCCCGAGTAAGATTCTCTATTGATAGGAGAAGACATGGCCATCATCAACAAGGGTATGTCCAGGCGTTCGTTCCTCGGCCTCACCGGCAGCGTCGCTGCTGTCGCCGGCCTTGGTCTCACTGGCTGCGGTGGCAGCTCTAGCGACGAGGGTTCCGCTTCCGGCTCCACCGATTCCGCCAACCGTGGCGGCGGCGTGATCACCGCTGGTTCCGCTTACGCTCCGTCCAGCTTCGATCCCGCCAGCACCGGCTCCGCTGTGGGCCTGGGTGCTAACTGGCACGTCGTCGAGGGCCTCTACGGCATCGATTACCACGACTACAGCACCTTCAACGAGCTCGCCACCGACGATCCCAAGTCTGTGGACGACACCACTTTCGAGGTCACCATCCGCAAGGGCGCCAAGTTCTCCGATGGCACCGAGGTCACCGCTGACGATGTCGTTGCCTCCTACACCGCTTGCGCCGCTTCCGCTACCTATGCTCCGTTCTTCCAGCCCTTCGAGTCCATCGAGGCCAAGGACGCCAGCACCGTGACGGTCAAGACTAAGGTCCCCAACTTCTCCCTGCTCAAGGATCGTCTGGCCATCGTCCGCGTTACCCCGGCCACCCAGACCGAGGAGGATCGCGCCAAGCAGCCGATCGGTTCCGGCCCCTGGATGTACGACTCTATCTCCGATACCGAGATCACCCTGGTTCCCAACCCCGAGTACAACGGTGAGTATGCTGCCGAGGATAAGAAGATCCAGTACAGCATCCTGACCGACCCCACCGCTCGCGTTACCGCTCAGCAGGAGGGCTCCACGCTCGTTATGGAGCTCGTTACCGCTGACGCCGTCGACCAGCTCGAGAGCGCCGGCTGCAAGATCGATAACGTTCAGGGTTTCGGCACCCGCTTCATCATGTTCAACGTCGCCAAGGAGCCTTGGAACAACGTCAAGGTCCGTCAGGCTGTCATGTATGCGCTCGACACCGAGAAGATGGTCAGCAACACCTTCGCCGGCCTTGCCACCGCTGCCAGCTGCTACCTGCCCAAGAGCTTCACCAACTATCATGAGGCTTCCACGGTGTACAAGACCGACACCAAGAAGGCTAAGAAGCTCATCGAGGAGTCTGGCATCACCCCGGGTGCCATCACCCTGCGCACCACCGACAACGAGCAGATTAAGGGCATGGCCGCCCAGGTCAAGAACGACCTCGACGCTCTCGGCTTCGATGTGACCATCCAGACCGATACCTCGCCGGCCACCTACGCCGCCATCGACGGCGGCGAGGCCTACGATATCCTCCTTGCCCCTGGCGATCCTTCCTGCTTCGGCGCCGACCCCGACCTGCTGCTCAACTGGTGGTACGGCGACAACGTCTGGATGCAGACCCGTTGCCCGTGGAAGGAGTCCGCTGAGTGGCAGAAGCTCCACGGTCTCATGGACGAGGCTCTTGCCGCCGAGGGCGACGAGCAGCAGAAGAAGTGGAACGAGTGTTTCGACATCATTGCCGACAACGCCGTTCTGTACCCCGTTGTCCACGTCAAGACCGTCTCCGCTTCTTGGGACGATCCGTCCACTGCGCCCAATGGCGAGGCCCTCGATGGTTTCAAGGGCATCGGCACGACGAGCATGTCCTTCAGGGGCGTTGCGACCGTCAAGGCGTAAGACTCGCTTGAGTCTATATGCAGGATGTCGGTCGTTGGGACCGTATCCTCATAGTTGAAACAAAGACCCGGGCGGCAACGATGTCGCTCGGGTCTTGTAATGAGTATCCGTACTCATATACCAGTTGGTCCTACCGACAAAAGAAAGGGGAGAGAACGTGAACAACTTGCTACGTTTGATTGGAAGGCGTCTTGTGGCGCTGCCGATCATGGCATTGGGCGTCACCGTCCTGGTGTTCTTCCTTATGTCGTTCTCCAAGACCGACCCCGCCTACACGGCGTTGGGTGACGGTGCCTCGCCCGAGGCGGTTGCCGAGTACCATGAGAAGTATGGTCTGGACGACCCCTGGCCCGTGCGCTACGTGCGCTATATGGGCGATTTGATCCATGGCGACATGGGCACCTATGGTGCTGCTCGCAACTCCGTTGCCAAGCGCATCTCCACGGCCCTGCCCGTCACGATGCAGCTGACCTTCATCGGTCTTGCCATCGGTGCGGTCGTTTCGTTTTTGCTCGGCGTCATCGCGGCACTGTATCGCGACAAATGGCCGGACCAAGTAATCCGTGTCTTTTCCATCGCCGGCTTGGCAACCCCGTCGTTCTGGCTTGCCGTTCTGTTGATCCTGCTGTTCTCTTCCTACCTTAAGGTGCTCCCGGCATCGGGCGCTCTGCCTCACTTCACCACGAATCCGGTTGGCTATCTGGGGCGTATGATCATGCCCGCTATCGCCTTGGCATTTCCGCTGACGGGCCAGATGACTCGTATCGTGCGTACCGCCATGGTCGAGGAGCTCGACAAGGATTATGTCCGTATGGCTCGCGGCGCCGGCGTTCCCGAGAAGGTCGTCGTCGGCATCAACGTTCTTCGCAATGCGCTGATCACCCCGGTCACCACCCTCGGTCTTAAGATCGGTTACCTCATGGGCGGCGCCGTCGTCATCGAGGTTATCTTCAACCTCCCCGGCATGGGCACCGCGATTCTGCAGGGCGTTCAGGGCAACGAGGCGAACCTGGTTCAGGGCGTCGTCATCGTCGTTGCTCTTGCCTTCATCATCATCAACATCGTGGTTGACATGCTCTACCTGCTCATCAACCCGCGCATCAGGACGGTGTAGATTATGGTAAAGATTCGAGAGAAGCAAACCGAGCAGCTCGAGAAGGCTGCCTCCAAGGGGCTCAAGCTCGGTGGCTGGAAGAAGATGACGCTGTCTTCTAAGATTGCCGCCGTCGTGCTGGTGCTGGTCGCCCTGACTGCGATTCTGGCGCCCCTTCTTGCCCCCTATAGCCCGGTCGAGATCTTTACGGCTCGCCAGGCTCCCGGCAACGGATTTATCTTCGGTACCGACGATAAGGGTCGCGACATTCTGTCGCGTATGCTCTACGGTGGTCGTTACTCGCTGATTATCGGCTTTGGCGCCACTGCCATGGCTCTGGTCTGCGGCTCGGTCGTGGGCGCCCTTGCAGCGGTTTCGCGCAAGGCTGTCTCCGAGACGATCATGCGTATCCTGGACATCATCATGTCCATCCCGGGCATCGCCCTCGCGGCCGTCTTCGTCTCCATCCTGGGCAACTCCGTGCCGTCGATCATCTTCGCCATCGGCTTTATGTACACTCCGCAGATTGCTCGTATCGTGCGCGCCAACATCGTGTCCGAGTACGGCGAGGACTATGTCCGCGCGGTCATCGTTTCCGGCGCCAAGGCTCCGTGGATTTTGATCAAGCATGTTCTGCGTAACTGCATTGCCCCGATCATGGTCTTCACCGTTACGCTGGTCGCCGACGCCATCATCTTCGAGGCCTCGCTGACCTTCATCGGCGCTGGTATCCAGGAGCCCACCGCTACCTGGGGCAACATCCTCGCCGACGCCCGCGGCGGCGTGCTCGCCGGCCGTTGGTGGCAGGCACTGTTCCCGGGCCTGGCCATCATGATCACCTGCCTGGCGCTCAACATCCTCTCCGAGGGCATTACCGACGCCATGGCCGCTGCTCCCTCCGCCGCCCTGGATCCGACCGATTCCTCCAAGCGCCGCGAGGCCGACCTGCTGGTTTCCGACCCCGTTCGTGCCTACAAGGAGCAGGCTCAGTCCCTCTCCGCTCGCCTTGGCGCCCTGCGCGATGTCGAGCTCAAGCGTGATGATCGCCATGTGCCCGATGAGTCCGTTGAGCCGATCCTTTCGGTCCGCGATTTCTGCATCCAGTTTGAGCACCACGGTGATATCAACGTCGTCGACCACGTTAACTTTGACGTCCGTCCCGGCCAGACTATGGGCCTGGTAGGCGAGTCCGGCTGCGGTAAGTCCATCACCACGCTGGCCATCATGGGCCTGACCGACGATGACGAGCATCTTTCCGGCGAGGTTCTCTGGGAGGGCCGCGACCTGCTCAAGATGAGCAAGAAGGAGTGGTTCGGCCTGCGCGGTACCGATATCGCCATGGTCTACCAGGACGCCCTATCTTCGCTCAACCCCTCTATGCTCATCTCTGCCCAGATGAAGCAGCTCACCAAGCGCGGCGGCACCCGCAGCGCCGAGGAGCTCCTGGAGCTTGTGGGCCTCGATCCCAAGCGCACGCTCGAGAGCTATCCGCACGAGCTTTCCGGTGGACAGCGTCAGCGTGTCCTGATCGCTATGGCCCTTACCCGCGACCCCAAGCTGGTCATCTGCGACGAGCCCACGACCGCTCTGGACGTTACCGTCCAGAAGCAGGTCATCAAGCTGCTCAACGATCTTCAGGCCAAGCTCGGCTTTGCCATGATCTTCGTTTCGCACGACCTGGCGCTGGTCGCCGAGGTCGCCCATAACATCACGGTTATGTACGCTGGCCAGGTTATCGAGCAGGCGCCCACCAAGGAGCTGCTCACCAACCCGATCCACGAGTACACCCGCGGTCTTTTGGGCTCCGTTCTGTCCATCGAGAGCGGCTCGGGCCGTCTGCACCAGGTCCCCGGCGCCGTTCCCAGCCCGCGCGATTTCCCCAAGGGCGATCGCTTTGCGCCCCGCTCGAGCCATCCGCGTATTGGTCTGGACACCCGTCCGGTCTTCAAGCGCGTTCCCGGCACCGAGCACTTTTATTCCGAGCTCCCCGACGATGTGCTCAAGGCAAATGGTTTGACCCCTCACGCGGAGGTGATGTAGATGAGCGAGACCGCAGTCAACGGCGTCGAGCCGATCATCTTCCTTGATGACGTCCACGTCACCTTTAGGACCCGTACCGGTTCGATTCTGCACCCCAACCTGGTTCACGCCGTCCAGGGTGTAACGATTAAGCTCATGCCCGGTCAGACGATTGGTATCGTCGGCGAGTCCGGTTGCGGTAAGTCCACCACCGCCAACGTCATGTGCGGCCTGCAGGCCCCCACGAGCGGCAAGGTCTACTTTAAGGGCAAGGACGTTACCAAGCGTACTGCCGAGGACCGTCGCCACATGGGCCGCGTCATCTCGGTCGTGTTCCAGAATCCGGCTACGGCGCTCAACCCCCGCATGGTCGTTCGCGAGCAACTGCTCGACCCCATGCGCGTCCACAACCTGGGTACTGAGGCCGAGCAGGAGAAGCGCGTCAAGGAGCTCTTGGAGCTCACCGGTCTGCCCAGCTCCGCCGCCGAGGTTCTTCCCGGCCAGCTTTCGGGCGGCCAGCGCCAGCGCGTCGCAATTGCCCGTGCCCTGTCGCTGAACCCCGATGCCATCATCGCCGACGAGCCCACCTCGGCTCTGGACGTTTCGGTCCGCGCGCAGATTCTGAACCTGCTGACCGACCTTAAAAAGGAGCTCGGCCTGGCCATGGTGTTCATTAGCCATGACATCCAGACGGTCCGCTATATCTCTGACGACATCATCGTTATGAATGGCGGCAAGATCGTCGAGCAGGGCGAGGCCAAGCAGGTCTTCCAGCATCCTCAGGACCCCTACACCAAGATGCTGCTCGGCGCTGCGCCGTCGCTGCTTCATCCCAAGCTCGGCGAGTAGCCTCGCTTTCCCTCCCGTGCGCCCGGTTCACTTACCGGGCGCACCTCCGTTGCGATTTCGAAAGGTTGGGTTCACGAGCCATGCCAAGTGCTCAGGAGCTACAACAGCAATTTGGTGAATATCGAGGCGCTATGCCCCGTCCATCGGATTTCGATCTCTTTTGGAAGGACCGCATGGCCGAGGCCGACGCCGTCGAGCTCGACTATGCGATTGAGGCGGCTTCGGTTGCGGATTCCGCGACCTGTCGGTTTTTCGACCTCTGGTATACCGGCATGTGTGGTGCACGCCTGCATGCCAAGTATCTCAAGCCGGTTTCGGACGAGCCCGTGCCGCTGGTGCTACAGTTCCACGGCTATCCGGGTGCAAGCCGCAGCTGGTTTGAGCAGGCGTCGTTTGCGGGCATGGGCATGGCACTCATCGCTCTCGATTGTCCTGGCCAGGGTGGCCCCTCCGAGGATATTGGTGGATTTGAAGGCACGACGGTTGCTGGGCATATCGTCGCCGGTATCGACGGCGACCCGGCCAACCTCTACTATGTCCGCTTGCACCAAGATATTCGCATCCTGTGCCGCATCGTTCGCGAGCTCGTGGGCATCGATCTTTCCCGCGTATTTGTGAACGGCGCGTCGCAGGGCGGCGGTCTGGGCATTGCTACCTGTGCGCTTAACAGCGAGCTTATCAATCGCGCCGCCATCCTCTATCCCTTCCTGTCAGATTTCCGCCTGGTCTGGGATTTGGATGCCGACGACATTGCCTACGAGGGCCTGCGCTATTGGTCTCGCTGGTTTGACGAGGACTCGACTCGTATTGACGAAGCCTATGCCAAGCTGGCGTACTTCGATTCCAAGAACTTTGCCCCTATGGTCAAATGCCCCGTGCTGTTTGGCACTGGCACAGCCGATATCGTCTGTCCGCCAGCGACGCAGTGTGCGGTCTATAACAACCTGACCTGTGAAAAGCGTCATGAGTTCTTTGAAGGCTTTGGCCACGAGGAGATTCAGGATTTTGACGATTTGATCATTCCGTTTTTCTGCAAGGGAGGGGAGGCTCATGTCTAAGTGCGAGAGCAATGTTGACGAGCTGATTGTCCCCGGGCTCGTGGGAATTCCTGGAACGGTTTCGTCAAGGCTCGCAGAATATCGGGACTGGCGCGGTGATGTCCAAGCAGATGTTTCTGATTTAGAGACATGCGCTTCGAATCTTGAGATTCAAGGCCTGGCCATTACGGCGATTGACTTTGTTAACCCCTGCGCCCGTTACTCGGAGGTCTCCTTTGAGCTCGGTGACGATGCGATTCACGCTCGTTTGATCGAGCCTGTCGGTCGTGCCCGAGTATCTGAGCGCGTGCCGTTGTGCCTGATGTTCCACGACATCGATCGGCCTGTGCGCGGCTGGCATCACATGACGAGATTTGCCGCCATGGGGTATGCCGTCCTCGCGCTGGATGACGATGTTGCTGGTGCAGACGACCTGCAGCGGGGGATTTCTTCGCCCGCTTTTGTCGAGCGCGTCCGTTGGGGTTGCGCGCTGGCGAAGGTGGCGCGCAATCTTGATGGCATGGACCCCGACCGCATCTTTGCATGGGGCGAGGGTCTTGGCGGCGGAGTCGCGCTGGCGGTTTCTGCTCTGGACGAGCGGGGCCTCGCTTGCACGGCGGTTGCCAATCCAATTCCCGGTGGCCTCGAGGCGCTGTCGTCTCGGGTGCGCGGATCGGTGCTCATGGGCACATCGCTCATGGATGCCGCGAGCGACCCCAAGGGCCAGTTTGCCGTATTCAACGGTCTTGAGTGTGACCGGAGGCATATCATCTATGCCAAATACGCTCACGAGCGCATCAATGCGTTCGAAAACGAAGTCGTCGACTTCTTTAACCAAACGTTCTACCCGTGTTCTTTGGCCTAGACGGCCTGGACACTGCCAACAGGAGTGGGCGGCATAGGGCCGCCCGCCAGACAACTAAGGAGATTCTTGTGGCAACTCAGAAATTCACCGGCGTTATCCCTCCCGTCGTTGTTCCCGATACCGAAGATCACCAGCTCGACGTTGCCTCCTTTGAGCGCAGCATTAACCGCATGATCGATGCCGGCGTCGATGGCCTGTTCTTCCTGGGCTCCTCGGGCGAGGTCGTCTTCTCCACCGACGAGCGTCGTCGCCAGATTATCGCCGAGGCCGTCCGTATCGTCGACCACCGTGTGCCCGTTCTGGTCGGCATCATCGATACCGAGACCGAGCGCATGATCGAGCACGGCAAGGTCGCTCAGGAGCTGGGCGCCGATGCCCTCGTCGCCACCTGCCCGTTCTATGCCCTGCAGGGCATGACCGAGGTCGAGGAGCACTTCCGTATCCTGCACGAGGAGCTCGACCTGCCCATCTTTGCCTATGACATTCCCGTCTGCGTTCACACCAAGCTCCCCTGGAAGCTCCTTGCCAAGCTCGGCGCCGAGGGCGTCCTTGCTGGCGTCAAGGATTCCTCGGGTGATGATATCTCGTTCCGCTACCTCGTTCAGGAGAACGAGAAGAACGGCCATCCGATGAGCATCCTCACCGGTCACGAGGTTGTTGTCGACGGCGCCTACCTCGGTGGCGCCGACGGTTCCGTCCCGGGTCTCGCCAACGTTGAGCCCGAGGGCTACGTGCGTCAGTGGAAGGCCGCTCAGGCTGGTGACTGGGCTACCGTCAAGGCCGAGCAGGATCGCCTCAATGAGATTTCGCACATCTGGGATGTCACCTCGGGCGTCCAGGGCTATGCCGGTGGCGTCGGCGCCTTCAAGACCGCTATGAACCTTATGGGCATCTTCGACAGCCCGACCATGCCGCGCCCGGTGAAGGCCATGACCGGCGAGAACGTTGAGGCGATTAAGAAGGTCCTTCAGGACAACGGTCTCCTTTAAAGCTTTCCCAGGCACCCGACCTCGCCGTTCAACCGTGCGGCCATGACCCATTAGGTCAATGGTCACACGGTTTCTCGGCGATCTCGGGCACCTGGAAAACCTTTACCGCGCTGTGACGGCTAGCCTGACGGCGCATTTCCTGTAGTTGTTTTTTATCTCCTAAGGAGAGCGACATGGAGAACAAGTACGTCTGCTCTGTCGATATCGGCGGAACTAAGATCGCGACTGCCATCATGGAGTACCCGGCTGACGGCAGCGTGCCCCATCCCGTTTTTGAGGCCGAGGTTCCCACCGAGGCCCAAGAGGGCGGCGAGGCCGTCTTCCAGCGTATCGAGGCGTCCATCAAGGCTGCTCTCGAGGCGAATCCCGATGTCGAGGTCCTTGGCGTCGGTATCGGTGCCGCCGGCGTTGTCGATCCCAAGACGGGCGCCATCGCGTATGCCAACGAGATCATGCCCGGCTGGTCCGGCGTTCAGTTGGGGCCGCGCCTGCGCGAGGACCTCGGTCTTCCCGTTGCCGTTGTAGGCGACGTGCAGGCTCATGCTCTGGGCGAGGCCCACTGGGGCGTCGGCAAGGGCAAGTTCTCCGTCTTGTGTCTTGGCATCGGTACGGGCATCGGCGGCGCATATGTCGAGAACGGCCGCGTGATGCAGGGCTTCCATGGTGCTGCCGGTCATATGGGCCACATCGAGTGCTCGGCTGCCGCCGGTATTCCCTGCGCCTGCGGGCGTTCCGGCCATCTGGAGTCGGTTGCTTCGGGCACTTCCATTGGTCGTATGTACGATGAGCGCTTTGGTCGCGTCGACCCCAGCCGTCCTTCGGTCGGTCGCGATGTGAACGACCTGTGCCGTGCGGGCGACGCAAAGGCGACCGAGGTCATCCATGACGCCGGCTTTGCGCTGGGGGCCAGCTTGGGCTCGCTCGCTAATATCCTGGACCCTGAGGTCATCGTGCTTTCGGGCGGCGTGATTCACCAAGGTCCCGATTGGCGTTCGCAGACGTGGAAGGATTCGGTGCACGAGGGCTATGCCAGCCAGGCGCTCGATCCGCTTCAGGACACGCCGATCCTCATCGGTTCTCTGGAGGGCGATGCTCCGCTCATCGGTGCCGCCGAACACCTTCTTGCATCGTTGAAGTAAACATAACTACCAAGTGCGCCTTCTGAGGTGCCGCAGATTGACGTGAAAGAGGAGCGAAGCGTACTTCGGTATGCGAGCGACGGTTTGAACGTCAAGGTGCGGTGTCTCAGAAGGCTGTTTTGAGAAAGGTTGAGTCGAACATGACCGTTGATCCTTTGATCCAGTCCCTGAAGGGCAAGCTCGTCGTGAGCGTTCAGGCGTATATGGGCGAGCCGCTTCGTACGCCCGAGACCATGGCTCAAATGTCTCGAGCTTGTGAGCTCGGCGGCGCCGCCGCCATTCGCTGCCAGGGTCTTGCCGACATTGCCGCCATTAAGGGTCGCTGTGAGGTTCCCGTCATCGGCCTGTGGAAAGATGGGCACGAGGGCGTTTACATCACGCCGACGCTGCGTCACGCTCGCGCCTGCGTTGCTGCCGGTGCCGATATCGTGGCGATCGACGCCACCGATCGTCCGCGCCCCGATGGCAAGACGGTCGAGGATACTTTCCGCCCGCTGCACGAGGAGGGTGTGCTCCTGATGGCGGATTGTGCCACCATCGAAGATATTCGCCGTGCGGTTGATATGGGCTTCGACCTTGTATCTACCACGCTTTCTCACGGTGTCGCTGCCATCGACTGCACCATGGCCGATGGCCCCGATCTGCCGCTCCTGCGTCAGGCGACCGAGGAATTCCCCGGTCTTCCCATCATCTGCGAGGGCCGCGTGCACACGCCCGAGGAGGCTCGCGCCGCGATCGATGCTGGCGCCTGGGCCGTTGTCGTCGGCACCGCCATCACGCACCCCACGAGTATTACGAGTTGGTTCAAGGCTGCGCTTGAGGCGTAAGACAGGCCTCGTATCCGCTCGGGGCGGTATACTCAATATAGGCAATTGACCGCGCGGGATCCGGGTTGCTGGGTCCCGCGCTTGTTTTCGGGAGGCAGCACATGCAAAAGGGAGATGCCATGGATGCGGCGGAGCGCTCGGAGCGCATCCCCGATATCGTCATCATCACCGGAATGTCCGGATCGGGCCGCACACAGGCCATGCACGTGTTCGAGGACATGGGCTATTATTGCATCGATAACCTGCCTCCGCGTCTCATCGCCCAGCTTGCCGAGCTCGTCGGCATCAATACGGGCGTGGGCAGGCATCTCGCCGTCACCTGTGACCTGCGCAGCCAGGGCTTGTTCGATGAGCTGCTCGATGCCGTTGCCGCACTCGAGGAGCGCGAGATGAGCTGTGACATCGTGTTTCTCGAGGCCTCTGACGAGGTGCTGATCCGTCGTTATAGCGAAAACCGCCGCCGCCATCCCATTGGCAAGCCGGGGGAGACTACGGCCGATGCGATTCAGCGCGAGCGCCTGCAGCTGCAGGGTGTGCGCGACCGAGCCGATATGATCATCGACACGAGCCGCCTGCGTACCTCTGCCCTGCGCAACAAATTGCGCATGGCGTTCTCCGAGTTGTCCGACCAGCAGCTCATGGACGTTCACGTGTTCTCGTTTGGCTTTAAGCACGGTATGCCCGTTGAGGCGGACATTATGATCGACGTTCGCTTCCTGCCCAATCCGTTCTACGATCCCGAGATGCGCACCATGACCGGTCTCGATAAGAAGGTCTCCGACTTTGTTCTGGACCATCCCAAGACCCAGGAGTTCTGGAAAGCTTGGACGCAGCTGCTCGATACGGTGATGCCGGGCTATATCGCGGAGGGCAAGCCACAGCTTTCTATTGCCATCGGCTGCACGGGCGGTCAACACCGCAGCGTTGCCATCGCCGAGGCCACGGCACGTTATTTGGAAGGCGCTCAATATCACGTGAGCATTTCCCACCGCGACCTGTCGCGCGCCAACACGAAAGCATAGGCCTGCATGTCGTTTACCGCCGAGGTGCGTGACGAACTCGCGCGCTGCGAACCCGAATGTGAATACTGCGATTTGTCGACGCTTGCCGCCCTGACGCGTGTGAGCGGTACACTTTCGCTGGCCGGCTCCGGGCGGTATCGTTTGACGGTTGCGACTGAGACGGGAGCCGTCGCGCGCACGATGATCACGCTGACGCATCGTATCCTTAAGCTCAAAACGGAGTTCACCGTCCGTAAATCTGTATTGCATAAGGTTCGAAACTACCTCATCACCTTGCCTGATCAGCCAGACCTGGATAAGGCCTTGGTTCTGCTGGGTATCCTCGACCGTAGGGGAGGACTTGTCGCCGGCGTACCCCGACATATCGTTGCCCGTCCTTGCTGTAGACTTGCCTATATCCGCGGCGCGCTCATCGCGGGCGGCTTCGTGGCCGATCCACGCGGCGATTTTCATTTGGAGATCGCTGTGCAGGGCGAGCAATATGCCAAGGGGCTTTGCGATCTGTTGGAGCAGATTGGGGTCCATGCTCGTGTTAATGCGCGGCGGGGGTCATATGCCGTGTACATTAAGAGCGCCGAGGAGATCGAGCAGCTCCTAAAGCTGGTCGGCGCCAAGCGCAGCGTTGCCGAGATCGAGGAAGCGCGCGCGGTCAAATTGGTTAAGAACGACGTAAACCGTCGCGTGAACGCCGAGCTCGCCAACCAGACCAGAAGCGCCGGTGCCGCCCAGCATCAGCTTGCGTTGATCGATGAGCTCAAGCAGCGAGGCCTTCGCGATGCGCTTCCGGATGCCTTGGCGGTCTTTTGCGACCTGCGCGAGCGCTACCCCGATCTGTCACTGCGTGATTTGGGGGAGATGGCTGACCCTCCCTTGTCGAAGTCGGCCCTCTACCATCGTGTTTTACGGCTTGAAAAGCTCATTGAAGCAAACAGGTAGTTTGAAGTATCGACTTATATATGGATTTAACTGCTATTTTAGTCTTTAAAACGTTTTAACGTAAATTTGATTTTCAATTTCGAGCATTCTCGTGAAATTCAAGTCAAAAAAAAGGTATATTAGGCGAGTGGTTAGTTTGTGGGCCTCAACGGCAGGCGCTGTAGCTTGCGGGGGCCTTACGAAAGGAGACACAATGGCAGTAAAGGTTGCTATTAACGGCTTCGGTCGCATCGGTCGTCTGGCTTTCCGTCAGATGTTCGGTCATGAGGGCTCCGAGATCGTCGCTATCAACGACCTCACCTCTCCCGATATGCTCGCTTACCTGCTGAAGTACGACTCCACGCAGGGCAACTACGCTCGCGATCACGAGGTCGTTGCTGGCGAGGATTCCATCACCGTTGACGGCAAGGAGATTAAGATCTACAAGGAGGCCGACGCCAACAACCTGCCTTGGGGCGACCTCGACGTCGACGTCGTTCTCGAGTGCACCGGCTTCTACACCAGCAAGGCTAAGGCTCAGGCCCACATCAACGCTGGCGCCAAGAAGGTCGTCATCTCCGCTCCGGCCGGCAGCGATCTGCCCACCATCGTGTACAACGTCAACCATGAGACGCTGACCGCTGAGGACAACATCATCTCCGCTGCTTCCTGCACCACCAACTGCCTCGCCCCGATGGCCAAGGGTCTGAACGACTTCGCTCCCATCGTGTCCGGCATCATGACCACCATTCACGCCTGGACTGGCGACCAGATGCCGCTCGACGGCCCGCAGCGCAAGGGCAACAAGCGTCGTAGCCGCGCCTGCGCCGTCAACATCGTCCCCAACACCACCGGTGCTGCCAAGGCTATCGGCCTGGTTCTCCCCGAGCTCAACGGTAAGCTCATCGGTGCCGCCCAGCGCGTCCCGACGCCGACCGGCTCCATCACCAACCTCTACGCTGTCGTTGACAAGAAGGTCACCGTCGACGAGGTCAACGCTGCTATGAAGGCCTACGCTGCCACCATCTCCGAGACCTTCGGTTACAACGAGGACGACATCGTCTCCACCGACATCATCGGCGAGACCCACGGCTCCATCTTCGACGCCACTCAGACCATGTGCTCTGACCTCGGCAACGGCCAGACCCTCGTTCAGGTTACCTCTTGGTACGACAACGAGAACTCCTACACCTCTCAGATGGTCCGCACCATCAAGTACTTCGAGAAGTTCGTTGCTTAATTTAGCTTTTAACGAATAGCTCGTTGAGCGTCTAAAGAAGGGCGCGGCCTTATAGGGCTTACACCCTAGGGTCGCGCCCTTTTTATAAGAAATCGTCTGCCGTAATGGGAGGCAGACACGTACGAAAGGTAGAAGCAAACATGGCCTTTACCAAGAAGACCGTCCGCGACATCGATGTCGACGGCAAGCGCGTTCTCGTCCGCGTTGACTTTAACGTGCCTATCAAGGATGGCGTCGTTGGCGACACCACCCGTATCAAGGCTGCCCTGCCCACCATCAACTATCTCGTTGAGCACAACGCTCGCGTCATCCTCATGAGCCACCTCGGCCGTCCCGAGGGCACCGGCTTCCAGCCCGAGCTGTCTCTCGAGCCCGTCGCCAAGAAGCTCGCTGAGCTCTCTGGTCTCGACGTTGCCTTTGTCGCCGACACCTACGGCGAGAAGGCTGCTGAGGCTGTCGCTGCCGTCGAGCCGGGCAAGGTTCTCGTTCTCGAGAACGTCCGCTTCGATAAGCGTGAGAAGAAGAACGATCCCGAGATCGCCAAGAAGCTCGCTTCCTATGGTGACGTCTTCGTTCTCGATGCCTTCGGCACCGCTCACCGCGCCCAGGGTTCCGTCGTGGGCCCCGCCGCTTACCTGCCTGCCGTCGCCGGCTTCCTGCTCGAGAAGGAGGTCGACACGCTGACCGGCATCTTCGCCGAGCCCGAGCGCCCCTTCGTCGCCATCGTCGGCGGTTCCAAGGTTTCCTCCAAGATCGGCGTTCTCGATCACCTCATCGACTCTGCTGACACCCTGATCATCGGTGGCGGTATGGCCTACACCTTTTTCCTGGCTCAGGGCCTGTCCGTCGGTCAGTCCCTCAAGGAAGAGGACTGGGTCGAGCGCGCTGGCGAGATGCTCAAGAAGGCCGAGGAGAAGGGCGTCAAGATCCTGCTCCCCATCGACAACCGCGTTGCCGATCACTTTGGCGAGGACGCTGTCCCCGAGGTTGTCGCTTCCGACGCTATCCCCGACGATCGTGAGGGCATGGACATCGGCCCCAAGACCGAGGAGCTCTACGCCGAGGCCGTCAAGGGCGCCAAGACCGTGTTCTGGAATGGCCCCATGGGCGTCTTCGAGTTCGACAACTTTGCTCACGGCACCCAGGCTATCGCCGAGGCTGTCGCCGAGGCCGACTGCACCTCGATCATCGGCGGTGGCGACTCTGTCGCAGCTGTCAACAAGT
>CABUQI010000008.1 GCA_902493545.1 uncultured Collinsella sp.
AGGCCCAGGGTCTCCCATAGGTAATCAAGCTCTTCGTCCATGGCGCCTCGATATCCGTGCAATGATGACGGTTCGATTGTGCCATCAGCCGTGAGTGCTGCATTGTTGTAATCTACCAGCGGTAGATGTGGGATGTTTTACGGGCTTTGACGCCGTAGGTGTCGCTGGTGCTTCACAGGTCCTTCACGTGTTGGACTAAATTAGGCCAATTTGACTGAATTTCAAAAAAGTCAAAATTGGGGCTTGCGTCACGGCGAGACTTCCCGTATATTTCTTTCTTGCGCAAAGGCACAGCCGAGCGCAGCGATGCAGTCATTGGGATGTCGTCTAATGGCAGGACAGCGGATTCTGGTTCCGTCAATGGGGGTTCGACTCCCTCCATCCCAGCCATTGCATTTGCTACATATGGCCCGTTCGTCTAGCGGTTTAGGACGCCGCCCTCTCAAGGCGGAGATCACCAGTTCGAATCTGGTACGGGCTACCAAAATTGAACGCCCGGGCCTCGTAAGAGACCCGGGTTTTGTGTATCGACCGTATATACGGCGTCTGCCGTGTTTCGCTCAGATCGAGGAGTAGCCATGGATCTGCCCATCAGCTTGCAAGACATCACGTATGCCGAGAACTATCTGGCGCAGGGCGACCTGGCTACGGCGACGCCGCTGTTGGAGCGCCTGGTGGAGCTCGCCGAGGAGTATATCGACGCCGAGTGCAAGACGGAGGAGAAGCGCCAATACTTTAGCTTCGATAGCAAGTTTGAGCGCTTGGCCTATCGCCGCGTGGAGAAGGATCCGCGCGAGCTCGTGCAGGTCGAGGTGCCGTTTGACCGCCTGTACTCTGACATGGCGTTTGCCTACATTCGCCAGCAGGATTATGTGAGCGCTCGTAATGCCCTGATGCAGGCTGTGCGTTGGGACCCCATGAACTGCAACTATCGCTTGGACTTGGCCGAGCTGTTCCGCGCACTCGAGGACAAGCAAGAATGGGCATCGCTCTCGTTCTCGGTGCTGGAGCGTGCGAGCGATGGCAAGTGCGCCGCCCGCGCCTATGCCAACCTGGGGCAGTACTTCTTGGAGCCCGAGACCGAGAATGTCTCGGCCGCCGTGGGTTGTGCGCGTCTGGCGTTGCGTCTGGCGCCCAACGATGCGCACACGACACGTCTGCTCAACAAGATCCATACCGCCTATCCGGATGCCGCCGATGAGAGCGACGAGCACGTGATGGGTGAACTGGCCCTGCAAGGCGTTCCGACCTCGCCTTCGGCCGAGATTGCCATCTGCCTGATTATGTGCGCGACCGATGCCGCAAGCGACGGCGACAAGCAGGAGGCGACGCGCCTGACGGTGCGTGCTCGCGACTTGGTGGGCGAGGAGGCCTGCGCGGCGATTATTAAACTGGTGCGCGAGAGCGATGCCGAGCTCAATGCCGAGCGCAAGGCAAAGCGCGAGGCTGCGGGCTCAAACGCCGATGGCGCCAAGGAGGCCGGCGATGCCCAGTAAGCGCGAGCGCAAGCTCATTTCCAAGAATCGCTCGGCGCATCACGAGTACTTTATCGATGAGACATTTGAGTGTGGCATTGAACTGAGCGGCACCGAGGTCAAGTCGATTCGCGAGCGCGCCTGCCAGATCACCGATACCTTCGCGCTGATCCGCGGCGGGGAGTGCTGGCTCGTCGGCCTGCATATCCACCCCTATAGCCATGGTGGCGTGTGGAATCGCGATCCCGACCGTCGGCGTCGTCTGCTGCTGCACCGCAAGGAAATCGACTTTCTTGACGGCAAACTTCGCAACCGTGGTTATGCGCTGGTTCCGTTGGAGCTCTACTTTAATACCGACGGCCGCGTAAAGCTGCTGCTGGGTCTGGGTCGCGGCAAGAAGCTCTACGACAAGCGCGAGGACATGGCCAAGCGTGATGTCCAACGCGAGATCGACCGCGCCCTCAAAGAGCGCAATCGCTGACCACCCTTCATAAGTTGCGGTGGAATACGGACTGTTTTGCCTGATTGAGGGACTATTCAGTCCCTATTTCACCGCAACTGCGGGCGTCTCATCTTTCTTACTGTTCTGACACATATGTCTCAAAGGCGGCGTCCGTTATGGGTGCCGCCTTTTTTTGTGGGTACATACATCCATGAGGTTCAATCCTGGGTTAGGGGAGTGATCGTTATGGACAAAACTGCGTTCTTTACGATGCCGAGCGGCCTGTATGTGGTGAGTGCCGCGGCCGACGGGCTGCGTGCCGGCTGCGTTATCAACACAGCGGTGCAGGTGACATCCGCCCCGCCGCGCATCTCGGTTGCCGTGAACAAGGAAAATGTCACGTCCGGCGTAATCGCATCAGCTAAGGCCTTTGCGCTGACCGTGATTGACCAGACCGCCGACATGCTCTATATCGGCAATTTTGGCTTCCGAACCAGCAGCGATTACGACAAGTTTGCCAAGTACGAGACCCACGAGACCGCGCTGGGCATGCCCTATGTGCCCGAGCACGCGGCGGCCTTGTTTAGCTGCCGTTTGATTGATACCGTGGACGTGGGCACGCACCTGCTCTTTATCGGCGAGGTGGAGGATGCCGAGCGCTTGAGCGGCGAGACCCCGCTGACCTATGACTACTATCACAAGGTCTTGAAGGGCAAGACGCCGCCCAAAGCCTCGTCGTATCAAGGCTAGAAATGTTCTAAAAATACTTGCATTATATTATTGAGAATATATACTAATAAGCAAGTACACCAGCAGTCACGTTCGAGAGGAGAACATCATGGCTGAGGAGAAGAAGACGTATAAGTTTGTGTGCACCGTTTGCGGCTACGAGGTTGAGGTCGACACGCCCGAGCTGCCCGAGGATTACGTGTGCCCGGTCTGCGGCGTCGGTCCCGATCAGTTTGAGCTCGTCGAGGAGTAACTCGCAGGCACACGGCGAAAGCCGAACATAGCTCTATCCAAGGGTCCCGGTCGAATTCTCGGCCGGGACCCTTTTGATTTATCTGACGGTTTAAAACGGTCTCACGTGTTACAGATTGAGACGTTATATCTGGACAGCCACGCCATCCCAATTACATCCCCGTTAGCAGCACGATGTCGAGAATCGTCACGATGACGCCGATCCCTACGAGCAGCGCGTTGAGCGGGCGCGAGTTGGCGTATTTGCCCATGACGCGGCGTGAACTGGTGAGCCGTATGAGCACAAAGACCGTAATCGGCAGCTGAAGCGACAGCAGTGCCTGACTCCAGATGAGACCTTCAAAAGGATTTGGGACGACCAGACACGCCGCCACTGCGCCGGCGAAACAGGCCGCCACCCCGATCGAGGAATGTCGGTCGTGGATGTCGTATTCCTCGTCGAACATGCCCGCGGTGATGGTGCCTGCCGTCACACTACTCGATATGCCCGCAAACAGCAGTGCCACCGCAAAGATGGTCGAGCTTGCCGGGCCCAGAATGGGGGAGAGCATGTCCGCTGCGACGGCGAGGTCGTCTACGACAATGCCATGCGCAAAGAAGGTCGTTGCGGCCAGGATGACCATGGCCGAGTTGATCGCCCAGCCCACGCCCATCGAAAAGAGCGTGTCGAAGAGCTCGTAGCGCAGACGTTCCTCGATAATCTGCTCGCCTTGGCCTTCGAAGTGCATGGATTGGATGACCTCGGAGTGCAGGAAGAGGTTGTGAGGCATAACGACCGCGCCTAGGACACTTACGATAATCGCGGCCGAGCCGGTGGGCATACTGGGTGTGATCCAGCTTGCGGCGGCCTGCGGCCAGTCGACCTTGACCAGCGTAAGCTCGGCCAAAAACGAGAGTCCTACCACGCCTACGAAGGCGATGATCCAGCGCTCGGCACGCTTGTAGGAGTTCGTCATGAGCATTGCCATCGATGCCGCGGCCACGATGACGCAGCCGGCGCGCACGGGCAGTCCAAAGAGCATCTGGAGCGCGATCGCGCCGCCCAGGACCTCGGCCATAGCGGTGGCGATGGTCGCGAGGTAGGCACTGGTGAGCACCGTGCGTCCAACGAAACGGGGGAGGTAGCGCGTCGTGGCTTCGGCAAGACAGGCACCTGTTGCGATACCCAGGTGTGCAGCGTTGTGCTGCAACACGATGAGCATAATCGTGGACAGCGTGACCACCCACAGCAGCGCGTAGCCAAATTGCGAGCCCGCGGCCATATTTGAGGCCCAGTTGCCCGGATCGATAAAGCCGACGGTCACGAGCAGCCCGGGGCCGATATGCCGCGCAATGTCTAGGCCTCCGTGACCACCGGTGCGTCGGGAGCCAAAGTGTTGTTTGAGATGGTTGAGCATGGCTGATTCCTACGTTGGGGTGGCGCGGCACTGCACTTGGGTTGCGCGGCGCCGCGCCCTGGGTTTGGGTTGAGGCTACTTGTGCGCTTTGCCCTGATTGGCCACGGCGTCGATCTTGGCGGCGATGGTCGCCGGATCGCCGATGTAGCGCTTGTCGAGGACGTTGAAATCGGTGTCGAAGGCGTAAACGAGCGGCACGCCGGTGGGGATGTTGACCTTGAGGATCTCCTCGGGCGTGAGGTGCTCGAGCTTCATGACGAGTGAGCGCAGGGAGTTGCCGTGTGCGGCGATGAGGACGCGCTTGCCGGCGAGCATCTGGGGGCGAATCTCGTCTTCGAAATAAGGCCAGGCGCGGGCTATCGTGTCCTTGAGGCACTCGGTATAGGGCAGCTGATCGGGCGCGACATCACGGTATTGCTCCTGGGTGTGGGGATCGCGACTGTCGCCCGGCTCGAGCGCCGGCGGGCAGACATCGAAGGAGCGGCGCCAGATGAGCACCTGCTCGTCGCCGTGCTCCGCTGCGGCATCGGCCTTGTTGAGACCCTGCAACGCTCCGTAGTGGCGCTCGTTGAGCTTCCAGGATTTGATGACGGGCAGCCACTCGCGATCCATCTGGCCGAGCACGATGTTGAGGGTGTGGATCGCGCGCTTGAGGCGCGAAGTGTAGCAGACGTCAAAGTCGAAGCCCGCTTCTTTGAGGGCGCGGCCGCCTGCCGCTGCCTCTTCGCGGCCCGTGTCGGTGAGCTCGACATCGGTCCAGCCGGTGAACAGGTTGAGTTTGTTCCACTCCGACTCTCCGTGGCGGATAAGGACGAGTTTCATCGTTTGCCGGTCTGTCTGGTTTGCCATAGAGGCCTCCTTAATGTGGCACGACGCGCGTGCCGTTTGTTTGACTCCGCAAAGGATACCCGTTTTAGGGCAAAAAGTTAACCGAGACTAACAAAATAGTTGTATTTGAATAAGATGGTGAAAAGGGGGTTGCCGAAATGTCTTGATCTGTAACAACTAGGGATGGAAATTGGGTCTAGGTGTTACAGATCAAGACAGGAAGAAATGGTCCTATGGAATATCTCGATCTGTAACAGCTGGCCGCCAAAACCGACCCTCCGTGTTACAGATTGAGACATTCGGAGCCGTCTCTCAAAAACGTCTCAATCTGTAACACTTAGTCGTCGAAATTTGGTCTTCCTGTTACAGATTGAGATGTTTGAAGCGGTGAGCATACGGGCCGAACTTGGGGCCCTTGTTGTCGCCCTTGAGGTCGGCGGTGTCCACTCGTAGGGCGTGCGTTACGCGATTGTTTCGAAACGGGCGGGAAACACAACGGGCCGGTGATGCTTCTAGTATGCCTATTCAACTGACTGTCTAATATCTAGGGGAGGATCGCGATGCAGGCAGATTCCGCTCAGCAGCAGGGCCTTTATCGCCCCGAATTCGACCACGATGCATGTGGCATCGGCGCGCTTGCTGATATCAACGGTGAGCGCCGTCACCAGATCCTGGACGACGCACTGTCCATTCTGGTCAACTTGGAGCACCGCGGCGGCACAGGACTCGAGAAGAACACCGGCGACGGCGCCGGCATCCTGTTTCAGGTCCCGCATCACTTTTTCCGTAAAGAGGCCCAAAAGTGCGGCCAGATTCTGCCGGCAGAGGGCGACTATGGCGTGGCCATGCTGTTCTTCCCGCAGGACGGCAAGGGCGTAGAGGATGCCCGTCGCGTGTTTGAGGAGGGCTGCGCCGAAGCCGGCGTTCCGCTGCTCTTTTGGCGTGAGGTGCCGGTCGACCCGCACGACCTGGGCGAGACGGCCCGCGCCTGCATGCCTACCATCCTGCAGGCCTTCCTGGGCCGTCCGGACGACACACCCGCCGGTGATGCCTTTGAGCGCCGCCTATACGTGTGCCGCCGCACCATCGAGAAAAAGGCCGACGTCGAGTTTGCCCTGCGCGACAAGATCTTCTACGTGTGCTCCATGAGCTCGCGCACCATCGTGTACAAGGGTATGCTGGTCGCCACGCAGATGCGCCGCTTCTTCATCGATCTCAACGACGCCGCCGTCAAGACGGCCGTGGCGCTCGTCCACTCGCGCTACTCCACCAACACCACGCCCAGCTGGGAGCGCGCGCACCCCAACCGCTTTATCATCCACAACGGCGAGATCAACACCCTCAAGGGCAACGTCAACTGGATTCGCGCCCGCGAGCCCAACCTGTACAGCCCCGTGCTGCAGCACGATCTTGAGCGCGTGATGCCCATCATCAACCGTGAGGGTTCCGACTCCGCGATTCTAGACAACGTGCTTGAGTTCCTGGTCATGAACGGTCGCCCGCTCACGCGTGCCGCGTCCATGTTGCTGCCCGAGCCGTGGGATCACAACGACAGCCTGAGTGAGGAGCGCCGCGCCTATGACGCTTACCAGTCCATGCTCATGGAGCCGTGGGACGGTCCGGCCGCCATCGCCTTTACCGACGGTCGCACGCTGGGCGCTGCCCTCGACCGCAACGGCCTGCGCCCCGCCCGCTACTACGTGACGCGCGACGGCCGCTTTATGCTGGCGAGCGAGGTGGGCACCATCGAGGTGAGCCCCGAGAACATCCTGACGAGCGGCTGCCTGGGACCGGGTCAGATGCTCGAGGTCGACTTTGCCCGCGGCCGCGTCATCTACAACGACGAGCTGCGCGCCCGTTACGCCAAGGAAAAGCCCTATCGCGACTGGATCGCCGAGGAGACGCTGACCGTTGACGCGCTCGATGAGCCCGTTGCGGCAGCGCCCGCCGAGGACGCCGAGGTGTCCGCCGCCGTGCGAATGGCCAAGCTCGGCTACCACTGGGATGACGTCGACGAGGTCGTGCGTCCCATGGCCCAGCAGGGTAAGGCCCCGCTCGCCTCGATGGGCATCGACGCGCCGCTGGCCTGCCTGTCCAAAAAGACGCGTTCGTTCTTCGACTACTTCTATCAACTGTTCGCCCAGGTCACGAACCCGCCTATCGACGCCCTTCGCGAGCACATGGTGACTTCGACCACGCTCTACCTGGGCAACCACGGCAACCTGCTCGAGGACTCCCGTACGGCCTGCCAGCTGGTGCGCCTGGAGCGCCCGTTGCTCAACGAGGAGGAGTTTGACCGCGTCTGCGCCATCGACCGCGTGGGCTTTAAGACCCGCCGTTTCCGTGCCGTCTACTGCCGCGATGCCGGCGAGGGCGCGCTACAGGCTGCACTCAAGCGGCTTGCAGAGGACGTTGAGGCTGCAGTCCGCGACGGCGTGAACATCGTGGTGTTGAGCGATCGTGCCGGAGCGGGCGAGGTGCCCGTGCCGTCGCTGCTCGCCGTGGGCTGCGTGCACAACCACCTGATCCGCGCCGGCGTGCGTACCTTTGCCGATATCGTGGTGGAGTGCGGCGACGCCGTGTCCCCGCACGACTTTGCGGCACTGGTGGGCTACTCCGCGAGCGGCGTCTATCCATACAACGCACATGCGTGCATCCGCGACCTGGTGGCACGCGGCGACCTGGACGTGACGGCCGAGCAGGGCATCGCCAACTACAACAAGGCCGCGACCGCCGGCATCGTCTCCATCATGTCCAAGATGGGCATCTCCACGGTGCAGAGCTACCACTCCGCGCAGATCTTCGAGGCCGTGGGCTTCACTCCGGCGTTTGTCAACGCGTACTTCGCCGGCACGGTGAGCCGTGTGGGCGGTATGGGTGTCGAGGACGTCGAGCGCGAGCAGAATGAGCGCTACGACGCCGCGCTCGCTATCCTTAAGAGCCCGGCTCCCGATCAGCTGCCCACGCTGGGTCTGACCAAGTGGCGCCCGCTCGGCGGCGAGGATCACCTTATCGACCCGCAGACCGTCTACCTGCTGCAGACCGCCTGCCGCGAGGACAGCTACGACACCTTTAAGGAGTACAGCGCCCGCCTGCACCGCACCGGCCGTGCCGTGCGTCTGCGTGACCTGCTGGACTTTAATGCCAACGGTCGCACGCCGGTTTCGCTCGACGAGGTGGAGCCCGCGCTCAACATCGTCCGCCGCTTTAACACCGGCGCCATGTCGTACGGTTCCATCAGCAAAGAGGCACACGAGTGCATGGCCATCGCCATGAACCGCCTGCATGGCCGTTCCAACTCCGGCGAGGGCGGCGAGGACCCGCGTCGCGAGACCCCGCTGAACAACGGCGACTCCAAGAACTCCGCGATCAAGCAGGTGGCAAGCGCGCGCTTTGGCGTGACAAGCCGTTATCTGTGCAGCGCCTTCGAGATTCAGATCAAGATGGCCCAGGGCGCCAAGCCCGGCGAGGGCGGTCACCTGCCCGGCAAGAAGGTCTACCCCTGGATTGCCGAGGTCCGTCAGTCCACGCCCGGCATCGGCCTGATCTCGCCTCCGCCGCACCACGACATCTACTCCATCGAGGACCTGGCAGAGCTGATCTTTGACCTTAAGAACGCCAACCCCGGCGCGCGCGTGTCGGTCAAGCTGGTCAGCGAGGCCGGCGTCGGCACCATCGCCACTGGTGTTGCCAAGGGCGCTGCCGACAAGATCTTGATCAGCGGCCATAACGGCGGCTCGGGTGCCGCGGCGCGCGATTCCATCTGGCATGCGGGTCTGCCGCTGGAGCTCGGTCTTGCCGAGGCCCAGCAGACGCTGCTACAAAATGGCCTGCGCTCGCGCGTGGTGCTCGAGGCCGACGGCAAGCTCATGGACGGCACCGATGTTGCCGTCGCCTGCCTGTTGGGCGCCGAGGAGTTTGGCTTTGCGACCATGCCGCTCATCTCGATGGGCTGCCTCATGCAGCGCGACTGCCAGCAGGACACCTGCCCGGCCGGCATCGCTACGCAAAACTGCCGCCTGCGTCGTGGCTTCCGCGGCAAGCCCGAGCACGTTGAGCACTTTATGCTCTTTGTTGCCGAGCAACTGCGCGAGGTCATGGCGAGCCTGGGCTTCCGCACCGTCGACGAGATGGTCGGCCATCCCGAGTGCTTGCGCCAGATTGAGGTCCCGGGCAACCGCAAGGCTAACCTGCTGGATCTGTCGCCCGTGCTGGCGAGCGCGACCTGTGAGTTTGGTGCCCACATCCCGGGTGCCGACGGCCGTCACTTCCTGCCCCAGATGGCTGCGGACAGCGAGCTCGAAAAGACGCTCGACTCCACGTTGTTTGTGCCCTATACGGCCGATGCCCGTGCGCACCTGCGTCCGATTCGCTTCCGCGCCGATATCGCCAACGTCAACCGCTGCGTGGGCACCATCTTGGGCAACGCGGTGACCAAGGCGCATCCCGAGGGCCTGCCCGCCGGCTCCATCACCATCGATTGCGATGGTTCGGCCGGTCAGAGCTTTGGCGCCTTCCTGCCGCGCGGCATTACGCTCAACGTGTGCGGCGACGCCAACGACTACTTTGGCAAGGGCCTTTCGGGCGGCGAGGTGTCGGTGCGCCCCAACCCGCATGCGACCTACAAGTTCGATGAGAACATCATCGTGGGCAACGTTGCGTTCTTTGGCGCCACGAGCGGCCGCGGCTTCATTAACGGCCTGGCAGGCCAGCGCTTTGGCGTACGCAACTCCGGTGCCACCGTGGTGGTTGAGGGCTGCGGCAACCATGGCTGCGAGTACATGACGGGAGGTCTGGCGCTCATCCTGGGCGAGGTCGGGCAGAACTTCGCCGCCGGCATGACGGGCGGCGTGGCTTACGTCTTTGACCAGTACGGCACGCTCGATGCCCGTGTGAACCACGAGAGCGTTGAGCTTAAAGCCCCGACGGCCGGTGAGCTTGCGCAGATTCGTGCGCTCATCCAGGAGCACGTGGACGCGACGCAGAGCCCGCGCGGTATTAAGCTGCTCTACAGCTTTGAGACGATGAGCAAGCACTTTGTGAAGGTCATTCCAACCGAGTACGAGCGCGTGCTGGCGATTGTCGCCGCCGCCGAGGCCGTGGGCAAGACGCATGCGCAGGCCGAGGAGCTGGCGTTTGACATTGTGACCGGCCGCGCGAGTGCCGCGGATGTCGCTCGCTTTGATGTGGCGGGTGGTGTCGCTGGCGCTGCGCCCGCCACCGCCAGCTCTGTTGCTTCGACCAAGAAGGAGGCGTAAGTGCCATGGGTAAGCCCGGTGCTTTTCTTGATATCGATCGCGTGACCCATGAGCTGCGCCCCGTGGAGGAGCGCAGCCGCGATTTCGATCCGCTGTACGTGGAGCTCGACGACGACGCGCGCCGTGCCCAGGCGAGTCGCTGCATGATGTGCGGTGTGGCGTTTTGTCAGATGGGCGCGAGCTTTGGCAAGGCACGTCCGAGCGGCTGTCCGCTGCACAACCTGATTCCCGAGTGGAACGAGCTGGTGTACCGCGGCCGTTGGGACGAGGCTGCCGAGCGCCTGTCACTCACCTCGCCCATGCCCGAGTTCACGAGTCGCGTGTGCCCGGCGCTGTGCGAGGCCGCATGCAACCTGGGCTCGGTCGATGGCCAGCCCACGACGATCCATGACAACGAGCGCGCGATTAGCGACCATGAGTGGGCAAATGGCGGTCCGCACCGCTTTGAGCCGGCAGGGGAGGGTGCACCCACGGTTGCCGTGGTGGGCTCCGGTCCCGCTGGTCTGGTGGCAGCATGGGAGCTTGCGCGTCGTGGGGCCCGCGTGACTGTGTTTGAGCGCGACGACCGCCCGGGCGGTCTGCTCATGTACGGCATTCCCAACATGAAGCTCGAGAAGTCCGTGGTCGAGCGTCGCGTGGCGCTCATGCGCGAGCTGGGCATTGTGTTCGAGCTGGGTGCTGACGTTACGAACCCTGCGGTGGCGGCCAAGCTCAATGGCTTTGACGCCGTCGTGGTGGCTGCCGGTGCTCGCGCCCCGCGTGGGCTGGCTGCTGAGAATATTGACGCACCCGGCGTGGTGTATGCCGTGGACTACCTGACGGCCTCGACCGTCTCGGTGCTCGATGGCGGCGAGCCTGTCGTCGATGCACACGGCCTGGACGTCGTGGTCATTGGCGGCGGCGATACCGGTAACGACTGCGTGGGCACCGCGGTACGTCAGGGTGCGCGCAGCGTGCGCCAGTTTGAGTTCTTGCCGGCGGCGCCTGATGCGCGCGCGGCGAGCAACCCCTGGCCGCAGTGGCCAAACGTTAAGAAGACCGACTACGGCCAGCAGGAGGCCATCGCTGTCATGGGCGGCGAGATGCGCGCTTGGGGCGTGGATACGCTCGAGGTGCTGCTGGACAAGAAGGGCGCGGCCGCGGGCCTGCGCGTGGTCGATCTGGATTGGTCGGCTGGCAAGCCCGAGCGCATCGCGGGCTCCGAGCACGAGGTGCCGGCCCAGCTGGTGCTCATCGCCTGCGGCTTTACGGGCCCAGAGCACGGTGTGTTCGACGCCGTTGGCGTGCCCGTTGCCACTGCTGGTCGTCCGCTGCCTGTGATGGCCGCCGAGGGCTCGCATCTTGCGGCGCGTGTTGGCGGCGTCGCTGTGGATGCCGCGCCGGTGTATGTTGCCGGTGACGCTCGTAACGGCAGCTCGCTCGTGGTGAACGCTATGGCCGACGCCCTGGCCTGCGCTGCCGAAGTCGCCGACGCGCTGGAGCTGTAAGGCGGCTGTCCACAGCTGAATCGTCAAGGGCTGTCCCCGAATGCCGGCCCAAAAGGAACGTCCCCAAGTGCCGGCAGCTGGGGACGTTCCTTATGTGCCGGCATTCGGGGACACTCCTTGCGAGTTCGCAGGCGACTTTGTCATTTGCCGACGTGCAAGTGTTCATTCGTCGACGTTTGCGACTGTGCTACTCTGCTCTTTCTGTGGTGGTAGCGGGCGTTTGCCTCAAATGAGTGAACTGACTGTCTATATCTACCTGCGGTTTCTTTGCGGTGCGCTCATTCGGTCAAGTGTCCCGTCAAGTGTTTGGTCAGCATCTGGTTTGCAGCCGGAGGCCTATTTTGCCCGCGCTGGTCGTGGCTGCCCACCCTCCTCGTAAGCTCAAATTGAGGTTCATCAGTTTGAGGAGGATGCCGTGACTGACCACGTTTTAGACCGAGCGCAGCTGGCTGAAGCCGTCGGCAACGATATTGCCGACATGGCCCATTTTTGGATGCTGCGGAAGTTCCAGTTTTTGGAGCCGGCACGCGAACAGTTCGAGATCATTGTCGACCCGTGGCTCAGCTATTGCACCGAGCCTTCGCAAAACGAAATCATGGCCTACAACATGGCATTTACCGATTGGCTGCTCTTCGAGCGCCCCTATCGCCATGGCAAGACGCTGCTCGAGCTGTATGTTGACGAACCGCCGGCATCGCTTTCGCCTGCCTCGCTCAAGCGGCTCGAGCAGGTACGCGACACGCAGTATTTCTCGCGCTTTGGCATTTTGGACAAGGATCCTGCGAACGGCATGGTTGCGCTGAAGGATACGCGTGCCGACCGTCGCTTTGATGTCTACGACCCGCATATCGTGCAAAAGGAGCATTGGAGCGACGGCGCGATCGCGGTGCGCCTCGCCTGCATCGACGATGTCTGGCTGACGGCGGGACAGCTCTATCTGTATGACATCGCGCGCCTGAGTGACACGGCGGTCGATGGACCGGGTGCGGTGCATCCCGAGGATCTGCAGGACGGCTTTGACACCTCGTGCGTCAGCTTCTTTTTGCGCCTGGTCCGCGACATCATGGGCGCCCAGGGGCGGTACGTGAAGTCGCTCAACATCTACGAGCAGGAGTGGGAGTAGGGGATGTGACTGGCGTCGCCCTGCTGCCCTGACTTTGTCTCAATCTGTAACGTTTGGCGGCTGTTTGGGCCCGTAACTGTTACAGATTGAGACGGAAGGTTGGCGGCTGCCGAAAGATCTTGTTCTGTAACAACTAGAGGCTCAAAGACTGTCTTCCTGTTACAGATCAAGACATTTGTCAGCGGAGGCAACGGTGACGATGGTCCATTTGTCTGACGTGGTGGTGATGAAAGTGCCTAATACCGTTCTCAAACACAATCATGCGACTCGCAACACGTTGGCGCGGAATAGGATGCTCGCGCGGCTCGCGGAGACGGCCAAGCAAGGTGCGCTGCTCGCAACGCATGACAATACCGAGCTCATGTGGCTGCGACGCCATGTTGGAACCGACGATATCGCGGAGCCCGAGCCGTACCTGTTCTGTTTTCAGCATGATTGGGATGCATTGACGCCGGCGGAGCGAGCGCTGAGGACTATCAAAGGGCTTGCGAAATTTCATCCCGATTGGGCGTTTTGGGGATATGACGCCGCGCTGATATGGGGTCTGGAGGTGCCGAATGATCTGCTCGGGCCGCGTTTCCTTGTTAAGACTTGCTGTTCGGTGACGTTGAGCGGCGGGTGCAGGTTGTTGCGTCCGCAGATTGCGGGCGCGCTCGAGCGCGTCGACGGCGTGCGGGTGACGTCGTTTTGGCGCACGGCGGAGGATTGCTTGCTGCGTGCGCCGTTCTCCTACGGGTTGGCGATTGCCGATTCTGCACTACGGGTGAAAGACGTATCACGTGGGGATTTGTGCGAGCGCCTCCGCGCCGATTGCGAGGGCAGGCGAGGGTATCGCAGGGCACAGGCGATTGCGTCGTATGCGGACGGGCTGTCCGAAAACGGCGGCGAGTCTCGGTTCCGAGCGTTCTTTATTGCGTACGGCTTTCCGGTTCCGGAGCTGCAGGTGGAGTTTCGCGACCCGCTCGATCCGAGCCAGGTGTTTCGCGTCGACTTTTTTTGGCGGCTCGAGGAGGGAACGTGCGTGATTGGCGAGCTGGACGGTAAGGGGAAGTACACCCTGCAGAGCGGCGAGGCCCGGGAGCCGGTCGACCCATTCGTGGCAGAGCGTCAGCGGGAATCTCATCTGACAATGCTCGGGCACAAGGTGCTTCGGTTTACGTTTGATGAGCTCAAGAATCCGGGGAAGCTGGTTGAGAAGATGAGGCTGGCGGGTATTCCGCGACGGCCCGATTTGGCTGAGGAGTGGAGACGTCGGTGGTATGGGCGCTGAGAGGTTTTGTCTTGATCTGTAACGTTTAGAAGTTGTTTGAGTTCGTAATTGTTACAGATCGAGACAAACCGGTGAAACGTCGACCGAATGTCTCGATCTGTAACATCAAGGGGCCCAACAACCCTGTATCTGTTACAGATCGAGATATTTCCCTGGTGTCGCTGGGGTGGGACTGCAGCATATTCCGTCTCCCACATCCCCTCTTCCCTCCGTTAACCGATGCGTCTGCAGCAATCCAGCGGGACTAGGTGATAATGGACAAATGTTCAAGTTAATCGTGAGGGAGGAGCTCGATATGGCGTCTGCCGATCGTTCCACGTTGTTTATCAATGCGACCATTCTGGATGGCTCGGAGCATATGGAGCCGCAACCCGATATGGCCGTGACTGTTGAGCGCGGCGTCATCACCTGGATGGGGCCGAGTGCTGTGGCGCAGGCGCCCGCGGGTGCCGAGGTTATCGACCTGGGCGGTGCGTATCTCATGCCCGGTCTCATCAATATGCACGTGCACCTGTGCGGCTCGGGCAAGCCTGTCTCGGCCGGCGATGCGGGCGCGCTGATGAAGAAGCTCGATAATCCCGTGGGGCGCGCCATCGTGCGCCATATTCTTAAGGGCAGCGCCCAACAACAACTGGCAAGTGGCGTGACCACGGTGCGCGGCGCGGGCGATCCGCTGTTTGCCGATCTGGCCGTGCGCGATGCTATCGATGCCGGCAAGTATCAAGGTCCTCGCCTGGTGGCGCCGGGAACGGGCGTCACGGTGCCGGGCGGCCATGGTGCGGGCTTGTTCGCCCAGGTGGCCAACAGTCCCGCCGAGGCAGCCGAACAGGTGCGCGACCTGTATGCGCGTGGTGCCGACGTCATTAAGCTGTTCGTGACGGGCGGCGTGTTCGACGCTACCGAGGTGGGCGAGCCGGGCGTGCTGCGCATGCCGGTCGAGGTTGCCGCGGCGGCGTGCAAGGCTGCGCACGAGGTGAGTCTGCCGGTTATGGCCCATGTCGAGAGTACCGAGGGCGTGAAGGCCGCGCTTGAGGCCGGCGTTGACACGATTGAGCACGGCGCTCCGTTGACGCCCGAGATTCTGGAGCTGTACCGTGGCGCCGCGGGCACGCAACTCGAGGGGCGTGCGCCCAGTGTTACCTGCACTATCAGCCCGGCGCTGCCGTTTGTATTGCTCGACCCGAAAAAGACCCATTCGACCGATACGCAAAAGAAGAACGGCGATATCGTGTGCTCGGGCATTATCGAGAGCGCCCGTGCCGCACTGGAAGCTGGCGTTAAGGTGGGCCTGGGTACGGACTCGAGCTGCCCGTTCGTGACGCAGTACGACATGTGGCGTGAGGTGGCCTATTTTGCCAAGTATGTCGGCGTGAGCAACGCCTTCGCACTGCATACGGCTACGCAAGTCAACGCCGAGCTGCTGGGGCTGGACGGCGAGACTGGCACGATCGAGTGCGGCAAGGCCGCCGATATCTTGGTGACGCGCGAGAACCCGCTCGATGACCTGTGCGCTCTGCGTGAGCCGATGCACGTGATGTGTCGCGGCGATCTGGTGTGCAAACTCAAGGTGAAGCGCATCCCCGAGGTGGATGCCGAGCTCGACGCGATTATGGCCATGCCAGCCGAAGCGCTGGCTGAGGAGCTGGCCCGCGACGGCGTAGCATAGGTGTGACAAAGGGACAGCTCCGTTGTCGCATACAAAAAGCCGAGGTCTCAGCGCGAGGCCTCGGCTTTTATTTGTCCTATGGTATGGCGGCTAGGAGCGCGTCTCCATCTTGGCGTGGCACTTGGGGCAGGTGACGCGGATCTTGCCCTTGCCCTTGGGGACGGAGAGCATCTGGCCGCAGTTGGGGCACTTGAGATAGGCCGTGGTCTTGCGGCCCTTCCACATCTTCTTGGCCGTGCGCTTGGCACGCTCAAAGTCTTCCTTACTGGTGCCGGCCGCGCGTGAGGTGCTGGCCGCTGCGGTTCCGCCGCCCAAGCTGGCGACGAATTTGCCCAGGCAGGGGACGTTTGCAGTCGCGGCGACAAAGGCCTCGTTCTCCTTGTGACGTGCGTCGATATTTTTGGACAGGCCGCGCAGCACGCCAATCACGATTACGGCGATGGCAATCCAGCTGAGCCACTGGATGCGGGCTATCGATCCGATCATCGCGATGACGATGCCGGCAAAACCCATCACGATGGTGAGTTCATCGGCACCATTGCGACCCTTCATAAAGTCATTCATGCAAATTGCCTTTCGTTCGATATGCTGCACGCCTTTATACCCGATTTAGAGCAAGGGGGACAGGTTAATCTGCACCAATGTGGTGCAAACATACCTGTCCCCGGAATACCAAGACGGTGCAAACGTACCTGTCCCCAATGCCCCAATTACTTGGAGAGTTTGTCGACGACGCGTTCGATTTCGGCGAGTTTGGCGGCTTTGAGGTCTTCGTCGCCCGATTCGATTGCCGAAGTCACGCAGCCCTCGATATGCGCCTTGAGCACGTCGGCGTTAATGCGCGCGAGGAGCGCCTGTGTGGCCATGAGCTGCGTGGAGATATCGACGCAGTAGCGGTCCTCCTCGACCATCCGCAGGATGCCGTCGATCTGACCGCGTGCCGTCTTGAGCATGCGGGTCACCGATTTATGGTCTGCCATCATGTCGGGTCCTCGTTTCTGGTCGATCTTCCGGATGTCCCCGTCAGTTGCGGTGAAATACGGACCGTTTAAAGGCCTAGGGCGGCACAACAGTCCGTATTTCACCGCAACTTCTGAGGATTCAGTAGGCAGCGACTGCTATGCGGCGGTCACAGACAGGGCGTGGAATTTCTCGCCCGCGGCCTCGACAGCGGCGGCGAGTTGCTCGGCGGTTACGGTGTCGGCGCACTCAACCTGGACGGTCTGGGTCTCGTGATCGGCGTCGGCGTCGGTCACGCCGGCCACGTTGAGCAACGCCGTCTCGACAGTAGCGTCGCAGTGGCCGCACATGAGGCCAGACGTTTTAACGATGTAGTTCATGATTATCTCCTTTTCGTTGAGTACCTAAAGTTGCGGTGGAGTACGGACTAAATAGCGGTTTAGCTAAGCATGTTACGCCTTATTTCACCGCAACTGATGGTTTAAAGGTTCGTAGGCGCAGAGCGTTGCTTACGACGCAGACACTCGACAGGCTCATGGCCGCGGCGCCAAACATCGGCGAGAGCTGCCAACCGGTGAGGGGGAAGAACACGCCCGCCGCCAGCGGAATGCCGATGCCGTTGTAGAACAGCGCCCAGAACAGGTCCTGCTTGATGTTGCGAATTGTGGCGCGCGACAGCTCGATGGCACGGGCGACGTCCATGAGGTCGCTGCGCATGAGAACCACATCTGCCCCTTCTTTGGCGATGTCGGCGCCGGTACCGATGGCAAGGCCCACGTCGGCGCGCGCCAGGGCGGGGGAGTCGTTGATGCCGTCGCCCACCATGGCGACCTTGCTGCTCGCATCCTGCAGCTCGCGCACGTGGCGTTCCTTGTCGGCGGGGAGGACGTCGGCGATGACCTGCTCGCTGCTCAGTCCCACGCGGCGGGCGATCGCTTCGGCTGTCACGCGGTTGTCGCCGGTGAGCATGCGCACGTCGACGCCGAGCTTGCGGAGCGCGGCGATGGCCTCGGCGCTCGTCTCTTTGACCTCGTCAGCCACGGCGATGGTGCCGACAAGTTCGCTGTTCTTGGCAAAGAACAGTGGCGTCTTGCCCTCGGCCGCGAACTGTTCGGCAAGGCCGGCGGGAACCTTCACGCCCAGCTCGTCCATCAGACGCACGTTGCCGGCGGCGATGACATTCTGCCCCTCGCGTGCCGTAACGCCTCGCCCGGGCACGGCGGCAAAGTCCTCGACCATGCGTGCGACGATTCCGCGCGCCTCGCACTCGGCCATAATCGCCTCGGCCAGCGGGTGCTCGCTTGAGCGCTCCAGCGCAGCGGCCAGCTTGAGCAGCGCCTTTTCGCTCATGGCGGGCGATCCGTCGGCACGCGTGGCTACCACGATATCGGTCACGGCAGGCTTGCCGCGAGTGACCGTTCCCGTCTTATCGAGCACCACGGTGCCCACGCTGCGCAGATTCTCCAGCGCCTCGGCGCTCTTGAACAGAATGCCCATCTCGGCGCCCTTGCCGGTGCCGACCATAATGGCGACGGGCGTGGCCAGACCCAATGCGCACGGACAGCTGATCACCAGCACGGCCACGGCGGAGGTGAGCGCCTCGTTTATGCTGCCGGTCAGTGCCATCCACGCCGCAAAGGTCACAGCCGAGATCACGAACACCACGGGCACGAACACGCCGGCGACTTTGTCGGCCATGCGGGCGATAGGCGCCTTGGTGGCGTTGGCGTCCTCGACGAGCTGGATAATCTTGGCGAGCGACGTGTCGGCGCCCACGCGTGTGGCACGGAAGGTAAACGAGCCGGTGCGGTTGACAGTGGCGGCGTTGACGGTGTCGCCGGCGGTCTTTTCCACGGGGATGGACTCGCCGGTGAGCGCGCTCTCGTCCACGGCCGAGCTGCCCTCGAGCACCACGCCATCGACAGGGATGGACTCTCCGGGGCGCACGCGCAGGACCTGGCCGGGAAGGATACTGTCGACGTCGACGGTGGTTTCGGTGCCGTCGTCGGCAACGACGGTCGCGGTCTTGGGTGCCAAGTCGATGAGTGCCTCGATGGCGCCGCCGGTTTTTGACTTGCTGCGCGTCTCGAGGTATTTGCCCACGGTAACGAGCGACAGGATCGTGCCCGCACTCTCAAAATACAGATTGTCCATGCTCGTCATCATGGCCTCGTGGACCTGACCCGCGGCTAATTGGTCGGCCATGATGAACATGGCGTAGAGCGACCAGGCGATGGAGGCGGTGGCGCCCACGGCAATAAGGGCGTCCATGGTGGGTGCGCCGTGCGCGAGCGATTTAAACCCGTTGATAAAGTACGCGTCGTTGACATAGACGATGGGGATGAGCAAGACGAGCTCGGTGAGGGCGAGCGTCATGCTGTGGATGTGGTCCGTGAAGATGCCGGGCAGCGGCCAGCCGAGCATGTGCCCCATGCCTATGTAGAACAGTGGGATGAGGAATACGATCGAGATGATGAGGCGGGTGCGCATGGCAGAGGCGGCGGCCTCCAACTTTTTGGTCGGCGACTCCATATGGGTGACGCCAGACCTGGCCTGCGAGCTGCCGCTTGAGCCGGCGGCACCGGTGCCCGCATCGACGGGCGAGGCCGAGTAGCCGGCACGGTCGACGGCGGTGCAGATATCGTCGGGGGAGACCTGCGCGGGGTCATAGTCGACCATCATGGAACCGGCGAGCAGGTTGACCGCGACGCTCTCGACGCCGTCGAGCTTGCTCACGGCGCGGTCCACATGCGCCTGGCAGGCGGCGCATGTCATGCCGCCCACGTCGAACTTATCTTGAGCCATGGCTTCTCCTTTCTGTGACGTAGTGTCGGAAATGTTAACCATCCGATACTATACACCCATACCCCCTGGGGGTGTCCAGTAGTAGTTGGAATGTATGACTTTTCATTACAGATGAGGGTGGCTGCTCAATCGGCGGTCGTCTTTGCCAAACATCTCAATCTGTAACGTCTGGACCGGTTTTTGAACCATAGCTGTTACAGATTTAGACAAACATTTCAGCCGAAAACTAACGTCTCGATCTGTAACATTTAGACCGGTTTTTGGGTTCTAACAGTTACAGATCGAGACAATTGCCGGGGAGGGGTCCCGTCACGGCAAGATGCCCGCTCCCTAGATACAGAACCCGGGGATCACGCAGGTTAGCTTGTTTGGCTTGTCCGCGGGGGTGGCGTACATAAAGACGTCGCCGTCGTGGCCCACACGGTTTATGTAGAGCGTGCCTTCGGTCTCCGATGTGTCAGGACTCGCTGTTCGTTCCCACCAGCAGGTGTCCTTGCCCTTCCACTGGCGGACCATCGTCTCGTTCGTGGAATACGGGCTCACCTTGAGCTCGCGGAACAGCTGGTACTCCTTGCCTTCGCCGTTGTAGATGTCTGCCAGGTAGTGATAGTCCTTGGCAAACGAATCGGGCGGTTGCGTACCGCACAGCTCGACCATGGCGGGCAGCCAAAGGGTTGCGGGCAACTCGCTCAGACATGATGCGCTGTTGGCGGCGCCAGCGTTATTCGAGACCTTTTTGACAGATTTGATGAGTGCGCGCAACTCGTTGGGTAGCAGCTTAAGGCCGTCGCCGTTGAGCCATTCCCGCAGCTCGCAATCTGCCCAGCCGGCGCTCGGCGGTTCAGCCGCAGCGTTGCGCTCGGCAATACCCGCATCGAACATAAACGTCAGTCCGGCCTTGCCCGTCCCGTCCAGGAGTTCATCGTGGCGGATGCCCACAAGCTGCGCGCCAACCTGCAGCCCGTTGGTGAGCGTGACACGCTTGGTACACGGATAGGGGATATGCCCATCGACGTTGAGCAGGTGATAGCGCTTGGCAATCTCGCGTGCCTCGCTACGGGTCTCGGCGGCCTTAATCTTAAGCGAAATCTCCTGCAGCTGGTCCCAGGTGTAGTCACCAAGTGAACCGCGGATGCCGTCCAGGTAGTCGGGGATGCCAAAGCCATGGGTTGCCGCGCCAATGACGCCGAGCCCCGCAACGGCTGCGACAACGCCACCGATAATAAAGCGGCGGCGGGTCATGGCATCGTGCCGGGCCTGCTCCAGGATCTCTCTCGCGCGCTCGCCGGCGACGTCGACCTTAAGGTGTGTACCGGAGTCGATGTCGATTGCGGCGTCACTGCCCGCGCCCTCGCGGCCCTCGGATTCGGCATCGGTGAGGTATGCCGAGAGCACCTCGAGCATCTGCTGCTCGGTAGGACGATCGCACTGCTCGACTGAGAGACCCTTCATGATGATTTGGACGAGCGCTTCATCGCCCTCGCAGCGCGGCTCGAGCGGTGCTGGCTTGGTCTTGGTCTTTACGAGATAGAACGAGCCGGTTGCAGCGGCGTCCGTCGACTCAAAGTCAAACGGTTTGCGACCGCTGTAGAGCTGGTACAGAATGCTCGAAAGCGCATAGACATCGATTGCCGGCGAACGGCGAAGGGCCGCGATGCCTTCGATATCCTGCGTGAGCATCTCGGGCGCGGCGTATGCGGGTGTGGCAAAGCGCCAGATGTCGGCGCGCCGGGTGATCGTGTCGTCGCCGAGAGCCATGGTCGCGGAGCCCATGTCGATGAGGCAGGGGTCAAAGGAACAATCGGCAATCTGCTGCTCGAGTGTTCGGCTGGTGGTGCGGAACATGATATTGGCAGGCGATAGGTCGCGATGGATGACCGGATTCACGAGGCCTTGGGTCATCAAGAGCGCACGAAGCACGGCGTTTCCGACGGCGGCGACCATCTGGGTGGTCAGCCCGCCCGAGGCGTCGTGCGGAAGCAGGGGCAGCGCCTGCTTGAGCGAGGTGCCCTCGACCCACTCCATGAGGATGAGAGGGTCATCCTCGCACGATCCGTAGCCATAGACGCGCGGAAATCCGCGCAGGTGCGAGACGGTACACAGATGACGGTACTCCTCGAACAGCGCGGCGGTGCTGGCCAGGTGCGCTGCCGATTGCTCGGCGGAGCGGTCGGGGGCTTGGCCGGAAAGGATGGCATTGTCCTTGAGTAGCTTGACGGCAAAGACCTCGCCGCTCGTGTTGGTCGCGCGCAGCACGTGCCCGATGTTGCCGTTGTTGCGGTGGGCCGTCTGGAGAATAAGCGTCATAAACCGACGCTTGGCGTCGTCCTCGGCGCTGGGGTCGACCGCCACGGCGGTATCGAACGTATCGAGACGGACGAGTTTGTCGCCATAGGCGCTATCGGTAGTATCCATGGCGTTCCTTTGTCTGGCATGGGTTGCCGCACGTTTACGCGAGCAGTGCGGATATCGGTAAAGTACCATGATAGCCGCACTGCCCACGTATACCGCTGAGCATTGTCGTTTACGACGCAGAAGGTAGAAGACGAAAGACGGACGGCGACCGTCTTTCGATCGCCGTCCGCGCTAGTCCACAATGACAAGGAATGTCGTGTAGAGACCCAGATGGAGCCTGTCGCTGTTTTCGATTTCCACTGGGGGATAGATCTTGCCGGGCTCGCGTAGGTCGCGCGGCGGCTCAATCACAATATCGCCGTCGCCCGCGCCCGATTCGAGCACCGTGCCGTTGGTCGATCCAAGGCCCTGGGCGTACCAGTGCTCACCCTCAAGCCAAATGCGAAGATGTTCGCGCGATGCGTCGGCGCCCACATCGGTGATGCTGGGCGAGGTTTTGGGCAAGGATCCAATTACCGTGCCACGCGGATCGCGTGTGAGGGGATGGATTTGCATGTCGACGCAGTTGTCGGCATGTGTCCTGAGCAGACCGAGGTTGGGAGCGACGGCGTGCGGCTGATCCAGACTGCCCATAATGCCACGTCCGACGGTAGTTTCGGTGGTGCCAAAGTGCCCACCCGTCTTGCTGTCGCAAAAGCGCTCGACGGTGGCCACGCCCTGAACGGGATCGGCGAGCGCCCCCGTTGCCACAAAGAGCATAAGGTAAAGCGTGCTTTTCTCACGCACGGCATTGCCGTCAAAGTTGTCGATGCGATTGAGGGCATTTGCATATAGGCGGCTGTCCAGCTTGTAGCTGGCGAGAGCCGACATCATTTCGTTGGCGGCCGGACCGCGATAGTGCTCGGCGATTGCCCGATAGGCGGACTCGCCGCCGCCGAGCTTGCTGCAGATTGCCGCGGAAAGGTTGAGCGTGGTGACGGTAAAGTCGCTGTAGATGGCGGGCGCGCACTGGTCAGGCTTGCGATGGACGATGTAACGGGTGAGATACGAGCGGTTGGAAGAGCATTTCTCGAGCAGGGTACTGCCGAGATAAGAGTTTCCATTGATGAGCATTCGGGCGATCTCGAGATGTTTAAGACCGCCGAACGAGCGGATATCGTTATAGAGGACCGAGCAAGGCGTCTCTGCTGCCACGGATACCTCCTTTGATTGCTTCCTAGCCAATATGGCGATAGGAATTAATGGCTCCCGGTGGGCGACGTATTAAATGGCTGCGCAATATACAGCGTAACCAAAGCAACATTATAGGCCACATGTTCGAAATTGCAGGAAGACTGAGAGATTTGGTTTGGACTGGACGGAAATCCCCCTCTGTCTTGTTCTGTAACATTTGGACCCGGTTTTGCCCTGCATCTGTTACAGATTGAGACAATCGGCCAGGCCCGCCCCGTCCACCTCGTCATCTGTGGTTTACGTGGGGGCATACGGAGTGCGGGTATACTAACCGGCGGCGAATCTGCTCCATCGCTTAGAGCTGCTGCGTCTGGACGGCGCGTGATAGGGCTGCCAAAGCGATCGCCAGCGTGCTGAGCAACGTCCTCTCTGTGCGCACCTGTTTTTGTATGTATTAGCGCACTACCAAGCACGCCCGCGCGGCCGCATGCCGTGCCCATTGCGCGTGCAGATAAGGAACAACAACATATGCGTAATTCTGTATCCGACGTCACGGACGCCGAGATTCTGGACGAGGCCCGCGAGGCCATGACCCAGGCTGCCTTCGATGCCGCCGATGAGGCCAATGCTGCCCAGACCGTCGAGTCCGCTACCGAGAGCCTGCCCGCCTTTGACGAGCTGGGCCTTTCGGACGAGATGCTTCGTGCTATCGAGAACCTAGGCTACACGGCGCCCACGCCTGTCCAGGCTGGCTCGATCCCCGTGGTGCTCGAGGGCCGCGACCTGCTTGCCGCTGCTCAGACCGGCACCGGCAAGACGGCCGCCTTCTTGCTGCCGACCATGAACAACCTGGAGCACATCGCTCCGCCCAAGCCCGTGCGCGAGCGTGGCGGTCGCAACCGCCGTCGCGGCACCAAGAAGCCCGAGGGCAACGGTCGCGGTCCCTTGATGCTCGTCATCACCCCCACGCGCGAGCTTGCCCAGCAGATCGACGAGGTCGCGAGCAAGATTGCCGACGTCACTGGCCATGTCGCCGTGACCGTCGTGGGCGGCGTGAGCTACAAGCCGCAGACCGCGGCGCTCAAGTACGGCTGTGACATCCTGGTCGCTACGCCGGGCCGTCTGGTTGACCTGATCGAGCAGGGCGCCTGCCACCTGGACGAGGTCAAGGTGCTGGTGCTGGACGAGGCCGACCGCATGCTCGACATGGGCTTTTTGCCCGCCGTCCGCCGCATTGTGCGCGAGACGCCGGCCGAGCGTCAGACGCTGCTGTTCTCGGCCACGCTCGACGAGGAGGCCGTGGGCGAGATCACCGACCTGGTGAGCGACCCGGCCCGCGTGGAGATCGCGCCTGCCACGTCGACCGCCGACACCGTCGACCAGTTTGTGTTCCCGGTGTCCATCGAGGCCAAGAACAACCTGCTGCCCGAGTTCCTCAAGAAGGAGGGCCCGGAGCGCACCATCGTCTTTATGCGCACCAAGCACCGCGCCGACAGCTGCTGCCGTCGTCTGGAGCGCAAGGGCATCAAGGCCGCCGCGATTCACGGCAACCGCAGCCAGGCTCAGCGCGAGCGTGCCCTTTCGGCCTTCCGCGACGGTACCGTCGACGTGTTGGTGGCAACCGACGTGCTCGCCCGCGGCATCGACATCAGCGACGTGCGCTACGTCGTGAACTTTGACGTGCCGGCCGAGCCGACCGACTACATCCACCGTATTGGCCGTACGGGCCGCGCCGGCGAGCTGGGCTGGGCCATCACGTTTGTGACCGAGCAGGATGTCGATGAGTTCTACGAGATCGAGAAGCTCATGGACAAGACCGCCGACATCTACGAGGCCGGCGACCTGCATGTGGGCCCCAATCCGCCCGCGGTTGACCCCGAGCGCGATCCTGCGGCCTTTAAGGTGAAGAAGAAGACCAAGCGCGGCAAGTCCAAGAGCAAGAAGAAGCTTGAGCAGGCGCGTCGCGACGGCAAACGCAACGGCGACGATTACGGTGATGTGGCCGGTCGTTCCAACCGCGGTCGAGACGAGCGTCGCGGCGACGGTGAGCGTCCGAGCCGTCCCAAGCGCGGCGGCAAGACCCGCGTGCGCGAGGGCGTTCAGGCTCGCGTGGACGAGGCTGTGGAGAGCGTGGCCCGCGAGGTGGCTGCCGAGG